>NZ_JBFWIJ010000007.1:0-111547 GCF_050256055.1 Sphaerochaeta sp.
TAGGCAAGCTTAAATATAATGGTTATCAATCATATTTCTTCAAATCTTTTTCTTTGCGTACCATCTTTACCTTTTTCATAATTTACGCTAAGGTTTCATCGCCTTTGATGCCTTGTGCATCAGAGTTTGTGCGCCAATAGCTCAGTTGGATAGAGCAACTGCCTTCTAAGCAGTAGGTCAGAGGTTCGAGACCTCTTTGGCGTAAAGCCTCAGATTTGTTGGATGAGCAGATGCAGTTTTCTTGTATCTGCTTGTTTTTTTGTCTGGGACTTAACCTACCACTTGATTCTTGGTTGCTCCACCATCAATCCTCCACTATACTTATTGGCAATGTGGGGAGAAGTGATGAAACGTTTTCTATTTGCAGCATCTTTGGCAATGCTGATGCTATTGGGAGGGTGCAGTACCACCAGGCAGGAACAGACACCGTTTGAAATACTCAAACAGTCAGTAGTTGACCGGCAAGGTAACAAAATGGAGATCGACTCCGATTATCTGCTCATGTACTATGCTGCAGACTGGTGTCCGTATTGTGTTGCCTATGCCGACCAATTAAAGCAGACCTATGAACAATACAAGCAGCTCTTCGGCAACAGAATCGAAATCATATTTGCCGGACACAAAGACGACCAATCAAACCAAGCCTTGTTGGCATTTCTCGACCAAGGAAACTACCCATTCGGGTATATCAGGTTTGAGGATAGAGAAAGGACAAACGTAATGGGTCTTCTGGGACCCGATCGTTTTTATATTCCCGGTTTTTTGTTGCTGGATCGCGACGGAAACATCCTCTCCTCCTCAAACGGAGAAACCAAGGATGATTATGTTCGTGACCGCCCGTTGTATCATTTGCAAAGCTTATTGATGCAAGACTGTGCTTCATGCCAGAAATAAAAGAGGATACGGTGACCACCTTTTCCACGGAACGGCTGACTTTGAAGGTACTTTCTGGCGAGCAAGCTCCCTTGCTGCAGGAATATCTGCTGAATAATCGAACATTCCATAAACCTTGGGAACCAACGCGGGATGATGCATATTATGCACTGGATTCCTGCGGAAAGTTGCTGGAATTCGAGCAAATGGCCTTTGAGAACAAAACCAGCCTGCCTTTCTACCTCTTTGAAAAAAACGGACAGCATATCATCGGCAAAGCATCGTTGACCAATATTGTCTACGGCCCGTTCCAATCATGCTTCCTCGGCTACGGACTGGATGCAATGCACCTGCACCAAGGATTCATGACCGAAGCCCTAAAGAAAATACTTGTACTGGCCTTCTCCACCTATGGACTCCATAGAGTGGAGGCAAATATCATGCCCAGGAATGCAGAATCACGGAAATTGGTCCAAGGACTCGGATTCAGGGAAGAAGGCTTGAGCACCCATTACCTGCAGATCAACGGCATCTGGGAGGACCACCTTCACTACGTGCTGCTCAACGAATAGAAGTTCTGTCAGAAGTGATGCATTGAATCCATACTTTTCTGGCATTCCATCGATTGGGAATGCTCAGAATATTGACGACATACCTGTTGTCAAGTAGATTGATAGATAAGGTATGGCATATGTTTGCTATAGGCTGGATTATTCGAACAATGAGGAAACCATGCTGCATTACGACCAGAGAATCCAGACCAATCATCCCTTCGACTACTGTCGGGTGTACGACGACCCCAAGGATCCGAAACTAGCCGAATTCACTCGCGTCATCTGGTTCGGATACGACGAGGAAGGACCGGCTGTGTATCGGGAAAACCCTTCAACCGGAAAGATTGTGCGCCTCGATTTCCTCAAATCTTAGGTACAGTCACTTTGCAGGTCTTGCACCTTTCCCCTTCTTGGATTAGCCTAAACGTATCATTGGAATTCATCGCTTTGAAAACCATTGGTAAAACTGCTTTATTTTTTTATATAATATGTTTTTATTTACCTTTATACAATTGTCCTGCTTTTTCGGGCAAACTGCTTGACAGAGCTGGTCAAATATTCGATATTCGCAGTACATCGTGAAGGCTCCCAAAGCAATTTTTGGGAAATTCTGCGCCTGAAACGAGTGGAGGGAAGGGAAAAGATTGAAAGGTGTTGAAGTTACTGTCGAACGGGTCACCCGCTCCTATGGCGATTTCAAGGCACTCGATGATGTGAGTGTCCAAATCCATAAAGGTGAGTTTTTCTCACTGCTCGGTCCCTCAGGGTGCGGAAAAACCACCCTACTGAGAATTATTGCTGGATTTGATTATCCGGATACGGGAAACGTGGCGTTCGACAACCGGGACATTCTGCCCCTGGCTCCTGACAAACGTCAATCCAATACCGTATTTCAGACGTATGCGTTGTTTCCCCATCTTACCGTCTACGAAAACATTGCATTTCCCCTTCGTCTCAAGCATGTAGAAAAGAAAGTCATCGACCAGAAGGTCAAAGAATATGTGAAACTCGTCCAGCTTGAGGAACACTTGTACAAGAAACCCTCGATGCTCAGCGGCGGGCAGAAACAGCGTGTAGCAATTGCCCGAGCCCTCATCAATGAGCCAAGAGTCCTTCTTTTGGATGAACCTCTGTCAGCCTTGGATGCAAAACTCAGACAGAACCTTTTGGTGGAACTTGACCAGATCCATGACAAGGTAGGCATCACCTTCATCTATGTAACCCATGACCAAAGTGAAGCACTCTCCGTCTCTGACCGAATTGCAGTCATGAACAAAGGCAAGGTCTTGCAGATCGGCACTCCGTATGAAATATACGAAGCCCCTGCAACAAGGTTTGTCGCACAGTTCATCGGAGAAACCAACATCTTTCCCTGCAAAGTGCTTTCCTGTGAACCATACGAATCGGAGTATCTGATGCGCGTCGAGGTTCCCGCCCTCAAAGGGGAGATTACCGTAACCGATTACGAACCTCAGCAGATCGGTTCACTGATGGACTTCACTGTTCGACCGGAGAAAGTGAGAATATCGAGTAATGTCCCGCGTTCGACCACCAAGGAATTGAATACCTTCAAGGGAATCGTCGAGGAACCGGTGTATTCCGGTTTCCAATCGAAGTTCTATGTAAAGCTGGAAAATGAAAGCTCCACCCAAGTCAAGGTTTTCAAACAGCATACGGCATTCCTGGAAGATGGACCCGACATCGAATGGAAGGATACGGTGTACGTCAGCTGGACAGCGACCGACGGATACCTGGTAAAGGATACCGAGCGATGAAACGAGTCCTCAAGCCAAGGGAGCGTGAACAACTGCTGGGTACCATCTACGGGTATCCGATGGGATTGTGGTTCACCCTCTTCTTCACCGTTCCATTGGGTATCATCATTCTTTACAGTTTCATGAAACGGGGGCTGTATGGAGGGGTGGAAGCACAGTTCACCCTCACCGCCTACAAACAGATGTTCAACCCAAGCTTCGGTTTGGTTGTATTCCGAACACTGTGGATCAGCGTGGTATCCACCTTCCTGTGCATCCTCATCGCCATACCCTGCGGCTATGCCATGGCAAAAAGCAAGCACCAAACCTTCTTGCTTTTCTTGATCATCATTCCCTTCTGGACCAATTCCTTGATCCGCATCTATGCCTGGATATCGATCCTCTCCACTGAAGGGTTCATCAACTCCCTGTTGATGCGCATGGGTTTGATCGACGAAGGGCTGAAGCTCATTTACAACAACGGGGCTGTCATTCTTGTACTCATCTACATGTACCTGCCGTTTGCCATCCTTCCGTTGTTCACCACCATCGATAAATTCGACTTCTCCCTGCTGGATGCCGCACGCGACCTTGGAGCGTCCAAGCTGGAAGCCATCCTCAAGGTGATGTTCCCCAACATCAAGAGCGGTCTCAGCACCGCGTTCATCTTCACCTTCATTCCCATCTTCGGTGCGTATACCGTTCCTCTCTTGGTCGGAGGAAAAGACTCCACCATGATCGGCAACATCATCGTCGATCAAGTATCGAAGACGAGAAACTGGCCGTTGGCCTCCGCCTTCTCGATGATTCTCACCCTCATCTCCTTGGTGGGTGTATTCTGGATGCTCACCAACGGGAAGCGCGAGCAATCACAGAAAGAGAACAAGAAGACATCCCAACAAGCACTGGAACACAACATCAAGACGCATCACAGTCAACGAGGTGTAAAATGAATTACCACAAGTATTCAAATAAAACCAACATCTCGTTTTCCTATGTGATGCTCTCCTTGGTGGTGGTCTTTCTCTTCATCCCCTTGTTTGTTGTGGTTTTCTTTTCCTTCAACAGTGCAAAAGGCATGCAATGGGACCATGCATCATTGGTCTGGTATGAAAAGCTGATCTTCGACAGCCCTTCCTTGTGGGCCGCCTTCAAAAACAGCCTGATCATCGCCCTCACCAGCAGTATGAGTGCAACCGTGTTGGGTTCCTTGGCCGCAATCGGCATCAAATGGTATCGATTCCACGGACGAAGCTACATCTCCACCGTCAGTTACCTACCGATGGTACTGCCCGAGGTCATCATCGGTATCTCGATGTTGATCTTCTTCTCGGCGGTGAAAATCCGACTGGGAATGTTCACCATCTTTGTGGCCCATACCACCTTCAACCTGCCATTCGTCTTCATGATGGTCAGCGCCCGACTGGATGAGTTCGATTACTCCACCCTCGAAGCCGCTCGCGATCTCGGGGCCAATGAACGCCAGACCTTGATGAAGGTCATCATCCCCACCATCATCCCGGCCATCCTCTCCGGTTTTCTGATGTGCATCACCATGTCCCTCGAAGACTTTGTCATCACCTTCTTCGTGTCGGGACCTGGTTCGGGAACCCTGCCGTTGTATGTATATTCGATGATCAGATACGGCGTGTCACCGGTCATCAACGCACTCTCCTTCGTCATGATACTCGGCACCATGCTCATAGCCTTCATATTCAGAAAGTTCCTCAAGACGGTAGCTGCCAGCAGCTGATCGTAGTATTGCAACCATAAAATCTTCCAAAACCTGCATAAATATGCAGGTTTTTATACATCTTAATTTGGATTTCTCTTGAATCCTGCTTCTACAACAGGTATTCTGAATAAACATGTTTCAGTTGGGAGAGAATTGTCCATGAACAGCTATCAAATTATCACCGCTCTGGCATTCGCCATCTACCTTGGGCTTATGTTGTCCATCGGCTTTGTGACGTACAAGAAAACAAAATCAACCAGTGACTACTTCCTCGGAGGGCGCTCGATAGGCCCCTGGTTCACCGCCCTCAGCGCCGAAGCCTCGGACATGTCCGGTTGGTTGTTGATGGGGCTTCCCGGCCTCGCCTACTTCTCCGGATTGCAGGAAGCCTTCTGGACAGCCGTCGGGCTTCTGGTCGGCACGTACCTGAACTGGTTGCTCGTTGCCAAACGGATGCGCAAGTACACCATCCATGCAAAGGACTCCATTACCATTCCTGAATTCTTGACCAATCGCTTCCACGACAAGTCGAAGGCGTTGCAAACGATCAGTTCCATCATCATCCTGATGTTCTTCATCGTATATACGGCAAGCGGTTTTCTTGCCTCCGCAAAACTCTTTACCGCCGTATTTGGACTCAACTACTACATCGCACTGTTGCTCGGGGTCGCCGTAATCCTGGGGTATACGCTGCTCGGCGGTTATCTTGCCGTAGTGGCTACCGATTTCCTCCAAGGAAGTCTGATGTTCATCGCCTTGATCGCCACAGGTTTCATTGCTCTCATTCTTGCCGGCGGACCTGCCCATACGTTCAATGAACTGGCGCAGTTCGGCCGACATTTCATCAATCCCTTCATTACTCCGCCGGGAACCAGTTATGGCTTTTTGCAGATTCTCAGCGCATTGGCCTGGGGCCTCGGCTATTTTGGAATGCCGCACATCCTGGTCCGTTTCATGTCCATCCGCAGCAATGCCGAGGTGAAGACCAGCAGAAGGATTGCAATGGTCTGGGTGAGTCTTGCAATGGCAGCGGCCCTTCTGGTCGGCGTGGTAGGAAAAGTGTTTCTGGTACCTCTGGTCTATGAATCCCAAAGCGCCGCCGAAGCAGTCTTCATTGCAAGCATGCAGAAGATATTCCCCACCTTCATTGCAGGGTTCTTCCTTTGTGCCATTCTTGCTGCATCCATGAGTACTGCAGACAGCCAACTCTTGGTAGCATCATCGGCATTCAGCAAGGATGTGTACAAAGCATTGCTTCGTAAGGATGCCTCCGACAAGGAAACCCTGTTGGTGAGCAGAATTACCGTAGTCACCATTACCATCATTGCCATCTTCCTTGCCATGGACCCCAATTCCTCCATATTTGATGTCGTCAGCTACGCTTGGGCTGGATTCGGGGCAACCTTCGGACCGGTGATCCTCGCTTCCTTGTTCTGGAGACGGGCAAGCCGAAACGGTGCGATTGCCGCCATGGTCAGTGGAGGACTTACCGTCGTAATTTGGAAACAACTCTCCGGCGGCCTCTTCGATGTCTACGAACTGTTGCCGGGCTTCATCATTGCATCCATTTTCATGGTGATTTTCAGCCTGCTGGAGAAACATCCAGATCCAAAGATGTTCGAGGAATTCGACGCCTATATGGCCATCGAGGACTGAACAAAAGCCGGGAGCCAAAAACTCCCGGTTTTTTTTGCCAATCCTGTTGACACGTACCGTCGAGTCATCTAGACTAAATACAATTTCCAGCCTTTCGGTAGGATATCTTTCTTGGAGGAGGCACATCGATGATGCAGATGCAAATGACTGCTGATACAACCGATCCTATGATGTGCCGTTGTGCACGCGCATAAACCAACTCCAAGGAATTTCCATGAAAACAGCCAAACATCCTCGCTGTGGCTCCGTTGTAGACCATATGTGAATCCATCCGTTCTTCGAACCGATCACCCCACATTATGAACAATCAGGAGCAAATCATGCACACTACTACGTATCATTTCGAGACACTGGCACTGCATGCAGGCCAAGAACAACCTGATCCGGCAAATGGAGCCCGTGTGGTTCCCATCTACCAGACCGCCAGTTATGTCTTTGACAACTGCGCCCATGCCGAAGCCAGATTCAATCTGACGGAGCCCGGAAATATCTACAGCCGTCTCACCAACCCCACCCAGGAGGCGTTTGAAAAACGGATTGCAACGCTGGAAGGAGGCGTAGGGGCATTGGCGGTAGCCAGTGGTTCTGCGGCGATCACCTACGCCATCCTCAATCTTGCAAAGCAGGGCGAGCACATCGTTTCAGCCGAAACAATCTATGGAGGTACCTACAACCTGTTCTCCCAAACCATCAGTGAATGGGGCATTGAGACAACATTCGTCGATCCTGTGGATCTGGACGCCGTGGGATCCGCCTTCAGGCCGACGACCAAGGCGCTTTTTGTCGAGACGGTCGGCAACCCCAATGCAACGTTATGCGATCTTCAGGCGCTCAGTGCCATTGCGCACGCTCATCACGTACCATTGGTAGTGGACAACACGTTTGCAACTCCGTATCTGGTTCGTCCCATTGAAAGCGGTGCCGACATCGTCGTACATTCGGCGACCAAGTTCATTGGGGGTCATGGCACATCCCTGGGCGGAGTCATCATAGACAGCGGTGCATTCGATTGGAAAGCCAGCGGGAAATTCCCCGCTCTCAGTGAACCCAATCCAAGCTATCATGGGATAAGCTTCACTGAAGCGGCGAAGGAAACTGCATGGATTACCAAAGCACGGGCAGTCTTACTCAGGGACACCGGTGCCTGCCTTTCCCCTTGGCATTCTTTCCTTTTCCTCCAAGGATTGGAAACCCTATCCCTGCGCGTGGAACGCCATGTACAGAATACACTCGCGGTGGTCAACTACCTTGCGAACCATGACAAGGTAGCCAAGGTAAACCACCCCAGTCTTGAGGATAATCCGTATCATGCATTGTACAAACGGTATTTCCCGAACGGGGGGATCAGTATCTTTACCTTCGACATCAAGGGAAGCAAGGCCGATGCACAGACCTTCATAGATTCTTTGCGTATCTTCAGCCTGCTCGCCAATGTGGCGGATGTCAAATCACTGGTCATCCATCCCGGTTCCACCACGCATGCACAGTTGAGCAAGGAGGTGCTTGAAAGCCAGGGAATCACCGATACAACCATCAGGCTCTCCATTGGTTGCGAGCATATCGATGACCTGCTTGCCGATCTGGACCAAGCCTTTGCACAGGTGGGAGGCCCCGCATGCCAGTAACCATCCCCGAACATCTTCCTGCAGCCGAGGCACTGAAACAGGAGAATATTTTCTTCATGACGAAAGATCGTGCCATCCATCAGGATATCAGGCCGCTGCAAGTGGTTCTACTGAACCTGATGCCGGACAAGATTCGTACGGAACAGCAATTTCTCCGCCTGTTGGGCAATACAGCCCTCCAGGTGGAGGTCACCTTCCTGACCACAGCCAGCTACGAGAGCAAACATACTCCCCGCTCCTATCTTCAGACGTTTTATGAGACCTTCGACGAGGTCAAACATCGGCGTTTTGATGCCTTGATCATCACCGGGAGTCCTGTCGAAACCTTGGAATTCGAACAAGTCGCCTACTGGGATGAACTGAAACGGATCCTTTCTTGGGCAAAGGAGCAGGTCTATTGCTCACTGTACGTCTGCTGGGCTGCGCAAGCTGCACTCTATCATGCGTATGGAATACAGAAACACAAACTCCCGGCGAAACTCAGCGGGGTATATGCGCATACGGTTGAGCAGAAGCATCATCCGTTGGTCCGAGGATTCGACGACTGCTTTTGGGCGCCTCACTCACGCCACACCACAGTATCGGAAGCAGCGGTACAAGCCCAGCAAGATCTCTTGGTCCTCGCACGCTCAGAGGAGGCTGGACTGTACCTGGCGGCCAGTCGTGATGGAAGGAGGGTCTACGTGACAGGGCACAGTGAGTATGACGAACGGACCCTGGATGAAGAGTACCGACGGGATACAGATGCCGGGTTGGACGCATTGGAACCCGTTCACTACTACCAAGGCAATCAAGTCCAAGTCACTTGGAGAGGGCATGCCCATCTCTTGTTCAGCAATTGGCTCAACTACCTTGTGTACCAGAATACCCCCTATCATCTGGAGGAATTGAGCAATGCATCCAGACACAAGTGAGTCATCCGGTCTTTCAGTCGTGCTATCTGCGCATCATCGATGAAGGCGACGGCATGTTGAATACCGACAGCCCAGTTGATGCTGTAGGCCAAAGCTGCCGTCTTGGTCCCCGCTTCACGAAGCAGGCTTACCTCGGTGGCAAGGGTCATCCCGACGATATCGCAGCCGAGAGAGGCCAAATACCGTATTTCCGCTTTGGTTTCCAGTCTTGGTCCATTGGTGCAGGCATACACCCCTGCATCAACCAAGCTGGGATCAAGGTGCAGCAGTCGTTGTTGCAGGGTTTGGTCGAACACTTCATCCATGGCAACATGGACCACCTGATGTTCGCCTCCGGTAAAAAAGGTGTTGGCCCGGCTTCCTCCGCTCAGATCGATGAAATCAGAAACCAGACCGATACAACCAGGCTCGAGTTTCGCCGAGATCGATCCGACCGCATAGATCCCGATTGCCTCTTCTACACCGAGTTGGCGCAGCGCCGCGACATTCGCACGATAGTTGATCATATGGGGAGGAAGGGAATGCTGTGAGCCGTGACGGGGAAGAAACACCAAGGTTTCATATCGGCCTGCACCCAGAAACACCTCCACCTTGCCATAATCGGTAATTACCTGCTTTGGTTGCAGGCTATAGCCGTCCAATGTATCGACACCGGTTCCTCCGATGATAGCTTTCATGAAAAACTCCTCTGTATCTGATGCGGGGAAAGCACGCCCTTTGCCGTGACGATGCCGCGCACCAATTCGGCAGGGATACTATCGAAAGCAGGGTACAATGCACCGATCCCCTTTTTGGTCGTGCTTCTGCCCAGGCATTGGGTGACTTCGCCGGCACTACGCATTTCCATTACCAGATCCTGCCTTCCCCTCTTGGTGGGATCAGGGGAAACACTGAACGCATAATACGGAACGCCATAGGCGTGTGCGGCAAGCGCATTCGAGAGCGTGCCCACCTTGTTGACCACCGTCCCATCGAGACAGACGACATCTGCTGCTGTCATGTAATGGGTGACCATATGCTCGGAAATCACCGTCGCCCCCATTCCATCGGTGATCAACTGCACCTCAATGCCCATCTCCTGCAGACTGGGAGCGGTAAGCCGGGATCCCTGCAGGTACGGCCTTGTTTCATTGGCGATCACCCGTACGTGCTTACCTTCCGCCTGTGCATACGCGAGGGAAAGCAGGAAGGTATGTTCGGCGAAACAGGTGGTCAGAATGGTATTCTCCGGCCCCAGCAGGGAACTGCCGAATCGTCCCATGACCTCATAGACATGATCAAAAGAAGCTTGGACAGCCTCGACTTTCGGCTCGACCAAATCAAGCCAATCGGAAGGATGGGAAGCAAGTTCTGCAAGCAATCCCTGAATGACCCGTTTCATCGTGGTGTTGGTGGGCCTGGCTGCGATCAGAAGGTCGCAGGCCCTCTCAAGGACGGCAGGATCTCTAGGCAAGCGGCCTTCCCGCATCTGTTTGGCAACGTACACCATCGTCGTCAAGGCAACCTCAAGCGGTCCACCGCCTTGGGTCACCATGGACTGCAAAGCACCGGCGATTTCCTCAACCGATGTGCAAACTTCAAACCGACGCTTGAACGGGAACACCCTGCGATCGCCGATGAGGATCCGTCCGTCTTCTATCCTGCAGATGTTCTCCCGTTTCAAAAGATACGGCAGCTCCATCATCAATGCACCCAGAATCCGATATGATCGGCCACGATTGCCTCTATGAGGGAGGGATCGTCGGTCGGTCCCACCACCTCAATGTCCTTCTGTCCATGCGCAAGCACCTCGGCGCTTGGAAGGTCGAAGGTGGGGTTCTGCACATCCGCCTCCGTCAAGGCAAGCAATTGTTTTTCGGTAATCCCGTACACTAAACGGCGGACATTGGTCCAGTAGAGCGCTCCGGTGCACATGACGCACGGCTCTGCATTGGTATAGAGCGTGCAGGTGGCAAGGAATTCGCTGTCATACCGTTTGCTTGCCTTGAACAAAAGCAAGGTCTCGGCATGCATTGCAGACCCTCCTTCCTCATAATCGTTGCCCTGCTCCATCAGGATGGCCCCTTTTGCATCAGCGAGCAAAGCCCCAAAAGGATGGTTGCCTTTCAGTTTCGCCTCATGGGCTATCCTTACGGTTTCATACAACAACGCCTTGTCCTTGGCATCGGGTTTTTGGGTGGTAATCAACGGCATACTTCGACTCCTTGCACACATGGATGCACCTACCCTATCATGGGAATGCCAAGTTGGCAATCAGCAGAAAAGTTCACAAAACTACAAGAATGGACCTATTTGGCGATAATGTAGTACAATAGGTGCATTCACCAAACTACGGCTGAACGATTGTGCATTGACGTTTGGGAAAAGAGCACGTACATTGGAAGGAAGTTGCAAGCATTGCAACAAACCCAAAAAAAGGAATGACTATGAAGAAGAATAATCGTACAAAGCTGGTCGTGACCCTCTTGGTCATGATGCTTCTTTCTTCTGCCTTGTTTGCAATGGGCATGAAGGAAAGCCAGAGTGGAGCCGTAACGGTACGGATCCTCTCAGCCCTGAATCAGAACGGCCAGATGATATTTGTGGCTCGCACACTTGAAGGCGAGGACATCACGTTCCAAACCTCGAGCGATACCGTTTCCAGTTACCCGGCAACCTCATTGTCCAGCGGCGATTATGTGGAAGTAGTACTTTCACAGGGAGTTGCCTCTGATATCCGTTACATCAACCCATTGGTGCAAACCGGGGTTCTGCCCTATTCGATCAACATGGACCAGCAGACCACCCTCGGGAGCCTTACCGACCGTTTCAGCTATGCCTACGGTTACATGCTGCTCCAATCGTTCGCTTCCCAAGGTTTGTTCTTTGATGCCGGCTATTATGTAAAGGGTGCCCTTGACGGATATGCCGACTCCCAGAGTGAAGTCAAGAATGGATATTTCACACTTGAGGAGCTGTATGCGAACGTCAATGATTACCAGGAGAAGGTATGGAATGCCGGTCAGGCTCCCACCGACTACGGTACAGCTTCCTACGCTTCGATCGAGGAAGTTGCTTCATTGGCCAAACCGACCGATTTGGTGAACATCTTCAGTTATACCTATGGATATCTGTTGGCATTGAATATGGCCGGACAGGGCATCACCGTCAACGGTGATCTCTATGCTTCCGGTGCGCTGGATTTTGCGTGCAACAACACCCTGATGATGAATGACACCGAAATGCAGAGTGCTTTCATGGAATATCAGAAAGTGCTTGAGGATGAGTACCAGGCTTGGAAAACCGAAGTTGCTGCGAGCAACCTGAAGGATGCAGAAGCATTCCTGGCCAAGAACAAGACCAATGACGGCGTGATCACCACCGCCAGTGGACTGCAATACCAAGTTCTCACCCCCAGTGACGGGAAGAAGCCGAGCCTTGAGGACAAGGTTGAGGTGAATTACCAACTGCAGATGATGGACGGTACGGTGGTTGAGAGTTCATACGATGCAGGACAAACTGCCCACTTCCCGGTGAATAGCTTGATCCCTGGTTTCACCGAGGCACTGTTGACCATGAACACAGGAAGCGTCATCCGTACCTGGATCCATCCTAGTCTTGGATACGGTGAGAACGGAACCGACACCATCCTGCCCAACTCTCTGTTGATCTTCGATATTGAACTGGTCGGCATCGACCAGTAAACCAAGAGTAACACTTTGGAAAGGCCGCAGTTTTACACTGCGGTTTTTTCGTATCTATGCACATCAGAGGCGTTTGTATATACTGAAGATGATGGACACGCACAACAAAAGCCAATTGATAGAGGACATCTATACTTTTCTGAAGAACCGCATCCGCCAAGGTGAACTTTCCAACGGAGCAAAACTTTCGGAAAATACGCTGGCAACGCAGTTTTCCTGTTCACGTACTCCGGTCCGTGAGGCGCTCAAGCGTTTGGAACAGGATGGGTTCGTCGTCATCATCGCCCATAGCGGAAGCTATGTCCGGGACACCACCATGGTCGATTATCAGCAATTGACCGAAGTCAGGGCATATCTGGAAGCTCTGGCCATTCGACTGGCCTGTGAAAACCACGCCGACCCAACCAAACTGGAAGGGTTGCTGAAGCACATGGATGCATTATGGCAACAGAAACAATCCTTTGATGTACAGTCTTTCAATGCGCTCCACTATCAGTTTCATCTAGAATTGGTCAAACTGGCGAACAACGACCTTTTGACGCTCACCTACAGTCGATTGAATCTAAGCGAGGCGGTGCTGTTGTTCTCCCAACATCTCACCAACAGAGGCATCGAAAAAACACAACGAGAGCATCGACGCCTGGTCGAAGCGATCAGGGCTGGGGATGCAAAAAAAGGAGAGCGCTTCATGCTCTCCCATCTCTGGCGCAAACGAGAACGATTCAAGCAGCAGGTTCAGGCAATCTGAAAATCACTTTGTGTACGGCTGTAGGAGAAGCTGCCTGCTGACCATGACGGTATTGCTCCCCGGCTTTGAACAGAATGAACATGCCCGTGGTGCATTGCACCACCACCGTTGCCTTGTCACCCTGATACAGCGAACACATCTCCTCGCCTTCCAGGATGACATGTAATTCATCGTACTCAGCCGTATGAGCGGTTCCCATATCGGTTGAGACGTAGGACAGCACTTGATAGGAAAGCCCGTCAACCTGATGATTTCCCGCCTCATCCGCATAGGGCAGACTGCGATCGAGGATGTCGATCACCGTCTGCCATGCAGGATGGAGACCACGATACCATTCAAGCATATCCAAAAGATCGAACAGCATCAGATGGCCTTGCCTTCATTCTTCATCCACAGCTGCTCGAAACCGAGGATTTGTTCGACACACCCTTCGATACCGAGTTTGCCGCTGTCCAGGCTCAGATCATACGTCCTGCACATTCCCCACTTTCGGTCACTGTAATAATTGTAAAAATTGGCACGTTGCTTGTCTGCTTTCAGGCAGGCATCCTCGGCTTTGTTCTCCGGTACCTCATACACCCTGACCGCCCGTTCCTTCCGGTTGGCAAGATCAGCATGAATGAAAATATTCAACACATGTTCCATATCCCTGAGGATGTAATCGGCACATCGTCCGACAATGACGCAGGGACCTTCGGCGGCAAGACGTTTGATCGTTTTGCTTTGGATAAGAAACAACTGGTCGTTCAAGGGCATTTCCGTAACTCCCAATGCCCCGCTGGCCATCGGATAGTTGCCCATTACCAAGGAATAGAAAATACTGCTGGTGGCCTTTTCATCAGCATTGGAGAACAGCGCTTCACTCAAACCGCTGTCCCGGGCGCTGATCGCGATAAGCTCCTTATCGTAGAAAGGGATCCCTAGCTTTTCAGCAAGATGCTTTCCTACCTGCCTTCCGCCGCTTCCGAACTGTCTTCCGATAGTAAATACGGTCTGTGTACTCATATGCAGGTTCCTCCACTACCTAGAGTATAGCATATCGACGGGGTGTGTGCAGGTTGGAACTTGCAATGGAATGCAGAAAACCCTACGATTGAGCTAAGGAAGTCTACAATGATAACACTGAAAAACGCAAAATATGTCATGGAACTCTCAAATGTGGGTGCTGAAATCCATTCACTGATCAATACGCAACAGGGTAATCAGTACATCTGGAACGGTGACCCTGCGTTCTGGGGCAGACACACCCCGTTGCTGTTTCCCGTAACCGGTCCCCTCCCCGACGGACACATTCAGGTACAAGGGAAATCCTATCCGATGCCGGTCAACGGATTCGCACGCGACATGCCGTTCCAAGTCCTGTCCCACACGGAAACCGAAGCGGTGTTCCTGCTTTCCTCCAACGAGGAAACCAAAGCTTTCTATCCCTTCGATTTCTCCTTGCAGGTCACCCATACCCTGCTCGATGACGGATACCGCAGTACGGCTCAGATCAAAGCGAATGAGCAACTGTGGTGCACGTTTGGATGGCACCCCGCCTTCAGCCTGGACATGAATCAGAACGGAGCGGATCTCAGCACCTTTGTGGTTGAATTCGAACAGGAGGAATCCGTCGATCGGCTCTACCCGGTCAATGGTATCTTCAAGACGGAGAAGCAATTCCTGCATCATCAGAAAACATTGCAACTGAGCAGGACTGAAACTGACAAGGGGCCCATCGTCCTCAACGGATTACGATCCGCATGGGTGAAACTTTCAAGTACGCAGGGGAAACACAGCGTAACAGTACAGCGAGCTGATATGCCTACCTTGGTGATCTGGACCAAGGAACAGTTGCATGCCCAATTCATCTGTGTTGAGCCGATGTACAGCTTCCAGGATGCCGCAAGAAATCCTGAGCTTTCGAAGATGGAAGGCATGCTTCATCTTGCTGCCGGCGAGAGCCGAACCTTCTCCAATGCCTTCACCTTCAATTAATCGGCGACACAAGCAATGACGCGGGTGGGAGCACCATCCGCATGTTCGAACAGAAGGGGGAGGCAGGTCAGTTGGACCACCTTCCCCAGAATCGGTTCGAGATTCGTCAGATTTTCAAGGATCAGTGCCTCGCGGGAAAACAGGAGATGATGCAGGGGAAACTCCATCGATCCTTGCTCGTCCGCATTTGCGGTATCGAAACCGAACAGGCGTACTCCCCTGTCCAGCAACCAAGTCGCCGCTTCGATCGTAAGCGGCACCGGATGATTGCCTTGGTCGGTATATAAGAGAATCGCATCCCACATCGGCTCCAAAGTACAGACCATCTGCAAATCGATGCAGGCAAAGCCGGTACAATCCATTACGTAGGCAGTGCAGAAAAAACGGGATGGGTCCAATACATCAAGGCTCGGACCTGATGCCAGCATATGAAACGGACTGTCCATATGCGTCCCGCTGTGGGAACCAAACCGCAAGGAGGTTAGGTTCCATCCCTCTCGCTCGATGGTGTGCACCTGCTTCAGTACCACGGGAGGATCGCCGGCATAGCTTTCCATCCCGGTGTGGAAGGGACGGGTAAGGTCATACCGCTTATAGGAGATCCCCTTCTTCTGCCGGTACAATTGGTGGCTGAAGGCTTTTCTGGCAGTTTCATACAAGGTGGTTCGCAAACCATCGTCACATTCCTTCAAGGGACCCTGCAGGCGATACACCAAATCATTTGCCGCTCTGGCCGCAAGACTTTGCACATCCTCCACCGACCTTCGGAACGCAAGGTATCGCACCACCTTCGCCGTATCCTCGGCTATGAGGGAGTCAGCTTGAGCGATCGCACGCGAGCGAGCCGGCAAGGGCACATCCAAGTCTTGTAAGGTATACAACAGGACACCTTCTTTCCGCGATATAAAAGGATCGATGTCCCGTACACCGGCAAGATCGAAAAACATGCGAACGTCTTTCGTCTCTTCAAGGGTTACGGTATATTCCATGCCTTTGGTTGCACTGATGACGACCAAATCTTTGGAAAACAAGGAAAAACGTTCTGTGTAGGAAATTGCCGCCACCCCAGGGGGAAGCAACAGATCGGCCTTTTCAAGATCCCTGAACGTCATGGTCACCGTATGGTGATGGCTTGCCAAGGCAGCAGCGACCACTCTGGCTTGTGCACTGCTTCCGATTACCAAAACCTGCTGCGCTCCAGGTCCCAACCTTGCCTCAATCGCTTCGGCGATCGTCTCATCAGGAACTTGCAGGTTGATTTTGCTCTGTATTTTCTTGGCGGTGGTGACAGCCTCACGACCCAGGTATTCCAGCAACGGGGAAGCACAGCCACAGAAACGTGCCCGCTCCAAGCTTTTCAACACTTGGCTGATGATCTGATCCTCTCCAAACAAGGGGCTGAGCAACCCACTGGCCAAGGAAAAGGCATGGTCGATGCATGCTTCGCCTCCGAGTGTATAGACATGGTCTCGCCAAGCAAGGATAGGAAGGGACAGTGCACGAAGCATCGGCTCAACCAAACCGGTCTTGCTTTGCTCACACCATACTTCAACACGATCACACGTGGACAAAAGCAGCACAGCTTCACTTTGGGTTTGTTTCTTGATCTTGACACTTGCATCCTGCAACTGGTTTTCACTGAACGAAAAGGACGCATGTACAGAGGGAGGAAATTGATCAAAACGCACTCCTGCGATAGTGAGTGGAATCATACGTGTCCTCCTTGGTTTCGTTCGGCATGGAACAAATATTGCTGGGCCAGGCCAGCATAAGGCGCAAAATACGAGCTGTCTTTTCCCGGATACCGGTCTTGCATCACTTTTTGCATCCAAGTGTCCATCGGAAACGCCTCCATCCGATGATACCCAAACAGCAGGATGCATGCAGCCACCTTCGGCCCCACCCCTTTGATTTGCATCAGGGCGGACAAGGCTTGTTCGTAAGGTAAAGCGGGCAATGCCCAAAGAATCCGGTGCTGTTGTATCGCATCGAGAAGATAGGGAGCGCGGAACCCAAGGCCAAGCGAGCGCAATGCGGTCTCGTCGACACTTTCCAGTGCCTCGGGCCTTGGCAGGGAGAAAAACCCTGCTTCACTGCTTCTCCCATACTGAACACTCAAACGTTCATACAACTGCCTGATCCGTTTGATGTTGTTGTTCTGACTGAGCAGAAACCCCACAAGGACTTCCCAGGGGTCCTGATTCAGAATATGTAAGCTCCGATACCGTTCGATGCAGGTTTTCAGATGCTCATCACGCATACATAAGGTTGACTCGGCTTTGGTATATTCCCAATCCATATCAAAATAGTGAAACAAAAATGCATCGTTCACAACCAACTCGGAAAAATCGGCCTCGTTGAATTGTATGAATCGATCCTGGATCACCGCCTGATACAGCGGTCCATTCTTCTTCCATGCAAAGGTTTGACCGCAGAAAAGCGTCGCCTCCAAATTGAGCATATGCATCATAGTGCTACTCTAGCAAAGCGCATCAGCTCTTGCAAGCAACCGGAAGGTCACTTCTTTTCGCTATTTTCGGCACAATGACGTATACTACCAGCATGAATCAAATCCCATGGAACCAAAGTTGCAGCACCAAAGCCATGCGTGCCCGCTACGCCTTTCTCACTGCAGAGCATCAAAACATCCTTTCCATCCTGGATATTGGACAACTTTCTCTGCTGGGAAACATCGCCTGCCGTTTGTCGCCCACATCCTTTGGATTGCTGTATCCTTTCAGCTTTGCTGATATGTACCTGGAGAATTATCCGCATTTGTCCGACCTTTTCAACGCATTATCCTTCAGCATGCAGTGTCGGATTCTGGATGTCGCCATGCTCTTTGCCCGTAAGGGATCATGCCAAGCTTTGGTCGGCATCGATTATGAGACCGGGACCAGCGGGATACTCGCATTGGCTAAGAATCGTAAGCAACTGTTTGAGCATGCACTTTCATATCTTGCAGATCCGCTTCTCTCCACCATGGTGGACGAGCAGAGTGAACACAATCTGAGCATGATGCTTGCCAAAGCACGACATGCCTTAGGGATGAATGAACTTGAAACACAATCGTTCTGTGTGCTTGAGGTCCCCTGCAGCGAGGAGTTTTTCATCACATGGGTTGGACAATTCCTGCTCGATGCTCCGTATCGATTGCACTGGGGGAAGGAAAAGGATGATTGGGGTCGGAACAAACCCGTCTATCTCACGGGTGCGGACGACATTTCACCGGAATGAATCCATCAAAGAGTACGGTGAAACGGCCATTCTTGCTCGGCAGGGAAATATTCTGCGATTTGGTGTTGATGAACATCAAGGGAGCATAAAACACTTTGGCATCCTCGGTTCGGGCATGCCTGAGTACCTGGGACGCAACTTCTTTGCCAAGCAAAGGGGTCTGTGGATACATGGTCGTACCGACCACGATCCACCATACCTTATCCCCTTGTAGATATGCCTTCAAATGGGGGAATCGGTCGGGATCCCCGCTTTTAAAAACAATCTCAAACTGCTTTTGCTCCAAGGAACGCTGGATATGGTCCACTCCCATAAAATGGAGTGCTTCCTTACTGAGCAATTGATAGGAAGCAGCGGTTCTTGCTGCCTGGACGTTTGGAAGTCGAAACAGCTCTCTCATACTTCATAGTATCACAGAAACCAGTAGGAACAAGAGACTTCCTAGGTTTCGCTGAACAGCCAGGTCGACAGATATCGCTCCCCACTGTCAGGAAGCAATACCACAATGATTTTCCCTTCCCATTCGGGCTTTTTTGCATAGGCGAGTGCGACACTCAAAGCTGCTCCACTGGAAATACCCACAAGCAGGCCTTCCTGCTTGGCTGCCTGCCGTGCAGTTTCTCCGGCAACCGCATCCTCAACGGTACTTACCTCGTCAATGAGGGAACGGTCGAGTGTATTGGGGACGAAACCTGCTCCGATACCTTGGATCTTATGCGGTCCTCCGTGACCTTCACTGAGCACCGGGCTGGTAGCCGGTTCGACGGCAACGATCCGCACCTTCGGATTTTTCTCCTTCAAAAATCGTCCGACTCCACTGATGGTACCGCCGGTGCCCACGCCTGCGATGAAAAGATCGACATCATGACCGGAATCCTCCCAGATCTCAGGTCCGGTGGTACGATAATGGGCATCAGGATTGTCAGGATTCTCAAACTGTGAGGGGATGAAGGAATCTGCAGTCCTGCGGGCAAGCTCTTCCGCTTTCGAGATGGCTCCCTTCATACCGAGCGACCCATCGGTAAGAATCAACTCCGCACCCAAGGCTGCAAGCAGTTTCCTTCGTTCAACACTCATGGTTTCCGGCATGGTGATGATCAGGCGATATCCCTTGACCGCACAAATGTAGGCAAGGCCGACACCGGTGTTCCCGCTGGTGGGTTCGATCACCACCGAGCCTTCCTTGAGCAATCCGCGCTTCTCAGCCCCTTCGATCATGGCCAAGGCCACACGATCCTTCACACTGGAAAGTGGATTGAAACTTTCCATCTTCACAAGGACAGTCGCTCCTCCGGTATTCAGGCGATTGATCCGAATCAACGGGGTCTTTCCGATCAGTTCCGTAATGGATTGGTGTACATGAGAACCCATGTGGTATGCCTCCCTCTTTGCAGGTTATATCCTAGTATTTTTATAGTTTTAATAGTATTTAAGGATGCAATGTTCGTCAAGCCCCCATCCCTAAATTACGTACGTAAACCACTCAGCTTTAGTAACTTCTGCCAGAGTAACGTTTTCAAATACATTTTTTACTTCCAGGTCCAACTTCTGGTAAAAATGAACCCGGATGGTTCTTTCGATGGCACTTTCCTCACCATTCGGTACTTCCTCGAAGGCAATGTTTCCTTCCAAAAGGTTCAGCACTTCATAGATGGTTATGGCCTGGGGATCCTTGCTGAGCAAGTACCCTCCCCCCGAACCCTTGACTGAGAGCAAGAACCCACCTCGAGTCAACAACAAGGCAACCTGCTGGAGATATTTCTCACTGAGATTCTGACGTTTGGCAACCGTGGCAAGGGCGACCGGACCTTCGCTGCCATGCTCTGCTATGTCCACCAACAGCCGCAAGCCGTAGCGACCACGGGTTGAAATTTTCAAATGCCACCCCCTGCTTCTCCTTCGACAAGATGGGAGGCAAGCTCATCAATAGTAACCAGTTTGGAAAAATCCACTACAGCGCTCTGCAAAAGGGCCCAGATCTGGTGGGTCTTGCAAGCATCCGTCTTATGACATTGCTTGCACGGCGCCGGATGAAAATCCCCTTCGCTGGCAGCCAGAACATCATGACAGGTAATTCCCGTTCGAGCAATTTTATAGCCGCCCTGTACGCCGCGTTCAGCTTCCACCAGCTGAGCCCGGCGAAGCGGAATCATCAATTGCTCCAGATACCCACTGGTGATGCCGGTGGCTTCACTGATGCTGCGAATACTACAATGTTCCCTGCAGGTAGCCAGATAGACCATCGTTTGCAGGGAATACCTTCCTTTAGTCGATAATTTCATATCTAGAAGGTACCAAGAGCCCGTCAATGCGTCAAGCATTTGAACACGTACATAATTGTATACAAAACGATATCATCGACCGCGTTTGTATGGTATACTCGCATACATCTCAGGGCATACTGCTTCTCCTGATACCAACGTTTGCAAGGATTATTCATATGACAGTGCTGTTTTTGGTTCTCCTCCATCTCATCGGGGCTGCAGGAGGTTTGTTGCTCAAACGATTACGAATTCCTGCAGGTGCCTTGATCGGAGCGCTGATTGCGGTCATGCTGTTCAATACGTTCAGTGTAAAAACGGTGGTGTACCCACTCAATCTCAGAATATTCGTGCAGATGCTCTCAGGGATGGTAATCGGTAAGAAATTCAGTAGACGGGATATCAAAACCCTGCATACCATGATTATTCCCGTCGTTGTGTTGATTGTATCGCTGCTGTCAATCAATTTACTATTCGCCTATCTCATGCAGAGGTGGAGCCATTTAAGCTTCATGACATCCTTTTTTGCCTGTGCTCCGGGAGGCGTGAGTGACCTTGCCCTGGTGGCAGCTGACTTTGGGGCGGTCATGGAAGACGTTGCACTGTTGCAGTTGTTTCGATTGATTACCGTCATCCTGATCTTCCCGCCGATGATCAAATCACTGCTGAAAATACCAGCACCTACACAACAAACATTGTATACAAAAAACGATCTTTCCCAAAAGAATTCCGTACACCTGTCGGACGTCCTGCTCACACTTCTGTGTGCCGTGGGCGGTGGATTCACGTTTCACCTATTCAATATCCCGGCCGGTCCCATCCTGGGAGCGATCATCGCTGTTGCTACCTTGAATCTCGTGTGTCAGAAGGCTATTTTCCCATCCTCACTCAAAACTTTCGTGCAGATCAGTGCAGGAACCTACATCGGCAGCAGAATCGGGGGACAATCGGCGTTGGGGGTGCAACAACTCATCCTCCCTGCGCTGATTCTGGTTGTGGAATTGTTCTTCATGGCATTTTTCACCGCATTCATCCTGCATGCCGTCAGCGGTATGGATTGGGGTACGGCGTTGTTCAGCGCCACCCCCGGAGGCATTCAGGAAATGGGATTGATCAGTGATGAACTGGGATTGGAAACCCCCAAGATCGTCCTGATGCATACGTTCCGCATCCTGGCCGTCCTGGGGGTTTTGCCGTTGATCGCCGGTCTTTTCGGATCGTGATCAGGCAGGATTATAGAGATTCGAGGTCGGGAACTGGGGTTCACTGGTGACGTTCAGCACCAGTTTGCGCAGGCCCGATGTATCGCCTGCACTGGGGATGTGGGTCATATGCACCTCACAACCATTGAGAAGCGGTAATACCTGAGACGCTTTCTTCGCATCCTCGCTGATGGCACAACTCATCGCAAGACAAATGAGCACCTCATCCAGATTCAGGCTCACTCCCCTGCCCTTGAGCACATCCCGCTTCATCGCCGTCACCGATTGTACGATCGCCGGCGGAATCAAATCCACCTCATGGTCGATGCCGGCAAGCACCTTTACGGCGTTGAGAATCAATGCGGAGGATGCATGGAGCAATGGGGAATTGCACCCGGTTACAATCTGCCCA
The DNA here is from genome assembly GCF_050256055.1 of Sphaerochaeta sp. Taxonomy (NCBI): domain Bacteria; kingdom Pseudomonadati; phylum Spirochaetota; class Spirochaetia; order Spirochaetales; family Sphaerochaetaceae; genus Sphaerochaeta; species Sphaerochaeta sp. The sequence goes on from NZ_JBFWIJ010000007.1 coordinate 22,632, forward strand.
TCGGGCAGTTCGATCGCTGCGGCGCATACAATCCCATTGATACCCTTGTTCCGGGAAATCCCCCGTTCCAAGGCATCCAAGGCTGCAGGGACTACAATCCTATCACTGGGTGAAAGCTTGGCCGCCTCCATGATCGATCGACTTCGTTCTACGGTTTCCTTGTTGCTGATGCCCTGAACATACTCACAGGCGGCACGGTAGTATCGGCGGATAATCTCCTGCTCTCCGGCCTTACGGACGACCGCATCATCAATGATGCCGAAGCCGCAGCGGTTCACCCCCATATCGGTGGGGCTCTTGTACGGGCAATCCTGTCCGGTAATCTTGCTCAAGATCCGGTTGAGCAGTGGATACGCCTCCAAATCACGGGAATAGTTGACTGTTATCTGGTTGTATGCGCTGGCATGGAAGTGATCGATCAAATTCTTGTCACCGATGTCGGCGGTTGCACTCTCATAGGCGATGTTCACCGGATGATCAATCGGGAGGTTCCAGATCGGGAAGGTCTCGAACTTGGAATACCCGCTCCTGCGCCCGCAGCGATAGTCGTGATACATCTGGGAGAGGCAGGTGCCGAGCTTTCCCGAGCCCGGACCGGGAGCGGTGACGATGACCACCGGCCGATCGGTCTCGATATACGGATTCGCCCCGTATCCCTCATCACTGACGATCAGATCGACATCATTGGGATACCCGCGGGTGGAACGGTGGGTATAGACCGTGATGCCCCGTTGTTCAAGAATATTCTTGAAGTGGATCGCCCCCGGTTCCTCGTCGAAGCGGGTGATGACCACCCGGGTGACCTTCAGACCCCACTTTGCGAAGTCGTCGATCATCTTGAATACATCGGTATCATAGGTGATGCCGAAATCGCTGCGCATCTTGCGTCGCTCAATATCCCCGCTATGGATGCAGATGATGACATCGATCTGGTCCTTCAGGGACTGGAACACCCGCATCTTCACATTCGGATCAAAACCGGGAAGTACGCGGGCTGCATGGTAATCGAAGAGAAGCTTTCCCCCGCACTCGAGGTAGAGCTTCCCATCACTCTGTTTCACACGCTCAAGGATGAAATGCCGTTGTTCCTCGAGATACTTTTCATTGTCAAAGCCGATTGCGGGCACGTTTGTCACTCCTCATATTTCACTTGATCAGCAATTTTCTCTGCTGTACTTTCATCGAACAATGTGGCAATGATGGCAAGGGCGAACCGCATCGCACTGCCGGCGGCTTGGGCGGTGATCAGATTTCCGTCGATGATCACCTTGTCCTTACGTAGATGCAGACCGGGGCAATGCTGTTCGGTACCCGGATACCCGGTCACCTTCTTGCCGTCCAACAAGCCGGTCTTTCCCAATACAATGGCGGGAGCAGCACAAATGGCGGCCACTACACCGGATTGTGCGGTTTTGATCGCCATTTCCAGAACCTCGAAGGAAGCGGCAAGATTCTGGGAACCTTGGCCTCCCCCGGGCAAAACCACGCAATCATACGATGCTTTGCGACAGTCTGCAAGCAGTGCATCACAGCCAATCTCCAAACCATGGGAACCTTTCACCATCAACGCATCAAGACCTGCCACCGTGACGTGGGCACCACTGCGCCTGAGCAGGTCAATCGGGGTGATCGCCTCCACTTCCTCAAAACCCTGTGCGAGGATAACCAATACTGAGGGAACCATAGACACCTCCGAAATCAGAGCGGTTGGATACTGCCGCCTTCCAGACGAGCCTTGCGAAGCATTTCGCAAGCATGCAGCAAAATACGTTCGGTCTCCTCCCAACCGATGCAGGCATCGGTAACCGAAACGCCATACTTCAATTCGGAAAGATTGGAAGGAATCTTTTGACAACCCGGATTCAAGTTGCTTTCCAACATGAATCCACGAATGGCCTTTTCCCCCCAACTGACCTGGTCGATGACCGAGCGGAGAACCCGCTTCTGTCGGTCGTAATTTTTACGGGAATTTGCATGGCTGCAATCGATGATGATGGCAGGATTCACGCCTTCCCGCTCCATGAGAAGTCTTGCAGCCTCCACATCATCCTCGTAGTAGTTGGGACTTTGATCCCCTCCCCGAAGAATCAGGTGGCAACAATCATTGCCGGTAGTCCTGAAAATGGCACTGGCCCCCTTCCCATCCATACCGATGAAGGAGGCGGGTTGCGTTGCACTCTTGATCGCATTCACGGCATTGATCAGTTCACCGCTGGTGCTGTTCTTGAATCCTACGGCGACACTCAAGCCACTGGCAAGATTCCGGTGAATCTGGCTTTCGGTCGTACGGGCACCGATGGATGACCAGCTCATCAATTCATCAATATATTGGGGAATGATTGGATCGAGTACTTCACAACCGACCGGAAGCCCCAGCTGGATGATCTGTAGCAACAGCGATCTTGCCAAGGTGATCCCTCCGCCGATATCGTAGCTGCCATCCATATTCGGATCAAGGATCAAGCCCTTCCAACCGCCGACGGTCCTCGGCTTTTCAAAATACGTGCGCATCACCACAAAGAACTCATCCGCAACCTGTTCGGCGAGAACCTTCAGCCGTTTTGCATACGCAAGCGCCGCATTGGGGTCATGAAGTGAGCAGGGACCTACAATTGCAAGCAATCTTCGGTCCCTCCCCTGGATGATATCGTTGACGGTCTGTCTGGTCTGTCGGATGAAAGCACCTGTTTGGGCATCCACCGGGAACATCGCCACCAACTCGTCGGGAGTTGCGAGCGATTCAATTGATCGAATTCTGATATCTACGTTTGCCATGGTGTTTCCTTTCCGAAGATATACCACACACTAGCCTTGGACCTCAAGGCTTGTGTTGCTCCTTGGAATGGTCGTCCTTCAAGCGGGAATAGAGAAACCGTTTTATTTTCTGCGTAGGAGTGCGCTGGAACGGTTCTTCCTGCAACTCCACACTGCTCAGTCTGCTGAATGCACTCAGTTCCTTGTTCACATCCTCGCGGATCTTGGCGATGTACTTGGTCGCCTCAATCTTGGCATCGTTGACATTCAATGCCATTTTTTGGGCGAACGAATCCAGATCAATCTTGATGAGGGCGATCAAACCACCACTTTCGGGAACCACCAAGGATTCGGTGACAAAGCTCTGATTATTGATCACAGCCTCGATCAACTCCGGATAAATATTTTCCCCTCCGCTTCCCAGAATCATGGTCTTGGTGCGTCCCTTGATTGAGAGCCGCCCCTGTTTGTCCAAATGACCCAAATCACCGGTACGAAAAAATCCATCCTCGGTGAAGGCTGCCGCGTTGAGATCAGGGTTGTCATAATAGCCCAGCATTACATTCGGGCCTTTGACCAGAATCTCACCCACCCCGGTCGTTGGATCCTGATCCTCAAGTCGTACCTGGACATGTTCGACGATTTTCCCGATGGTACCCACCACATGACGATTGGGCAGCCCACCGGCAATCAAGGGAGAGGTCTCTGTCAAGCCATAGCCGATTGAATACGGGAAGTTGGCAGTAGCGAGGAACTGTTCGACCTCCCGGTCCAACGGGGCTCCTCCAATGCCGAAAAATTTGAGCTTGCCGCCGAAGGTCACCTTGAGCTTGCGACCGATCGTCCGGTAGATGAAACGACGGGTCAAGGGGAATTTCAACCAACGCTTCAGATGTTCATTGTCCCGGAGGACCGGGAGCACCGAGGCACGATACACCTTCTCGATGAGCAGGGGAACCGTCATGACGATGCGCGGCCTCACCTCCTTCAGTGCGGGAAGCAGTACCGAGGGGGCGGGAGCTTTGCCGAGGTACACGATCTCACAACCACAGAGCAATTCAAGAATCTGACCGGTGGTGAATTCATAGACATGGCTGATCGGCAAGATGGAAAGCACGCGGTCCCCGGGTTTCAGATGTACATAGACATCGGTGGAAATATCGGCATTCCACACCAGATTCTTATGCGTGAGCATCACACCCTTACTGTTTCCGGTCGTCCCGCTGGTATAGATCAGACTGGCAAGGTCATCTTCGTTTGCCAAGGAGGAAGCACGCAGTTGCTGGGCTTTCTTGTCAAGCTTTCTTCTGGTCAAATCACGTCCCGGCGCACTGGAAAACTGGGTTTTGTCCGTCAACTCCTTGCAGATCGGTTCAGGTATATGGAACAAATCCTCCAAGCGCACCAAGAATGAAGGGTGTTGCTGGACAAACGGCAATACCTTCTCGAAGTGCTTGGTATTGACCACCACACCCTTGGCCTTGGAATGTTCGAGGATCTGACAGGCTTCCTTGGTGGAGAAGTCGGGAAGAATGGGCACCGCCACACATCCGACACTGGTGATGCCGAAATAGGCGATAAGCCAAGTGGGGCAACTCTCCCCCATCACGGCAATCCGATCGCCTCGGACAAAGCCATGCTCAAGCAGAAACACACCAATCGCGTCCTTCATCGCCTTGAGCTGACCGTAGGTGATTTCACTGTCCTCTTCCCCATATACGCGCAGCGCGATGCGAGAGGCATTCCTGGAGGCCGTACTTTCCACTACCGACTCCATGGTGTAACCGGTGACCGATTTCATCTTCAAGCCGTCATCACGCTTGAGTTGCTTGATGCGTTTCAACGTCCAGATGTTTGCCTTATCGATCTTCTTTTTTGCTTTTTTACTCATACAAGCTCCCCCCACTGCCCATAGCATTGGTTCTTTCGACACACGGTGAACGGTAATTGGGTAACCGCGTGTGCCGCTTCTTCCAACAGAGTGGGATCATTATTGATATCAGACAGATGAATGAAATAGACATGGTTGCCGCGAAAGCCACTCTCCTGGAGAAAGGAAAGCGCCTGCTCATTGGACAAATGGCCGAAACGGCCGTCTATCCTTCGTTTCAAATAGGCTGGGTATGGACCGTTTTTCAGCATCTTCGGATCATAGTTGGCTTCAAGGAACAAGACCGAAGCCTGGCAAGCAAGTTGTTTCTGCTCTTCTGAGGTGATTCCGGTATCGGTGAGCACCATCAGTTGCTCACCCGCATAGGTCACATACCACCCTACGGAACCGGTACTATCATGACTGGTTCCAAAACAAAAGAGGGAAAATGGACCGACCGACACCACTTCGAACGGGGTGACGGGCATTAGCCTTCCCTCGGGAATTCCAAGCTTTTGCACCAATGCCTGTTGTGTGCATACCGCTTCAGAAGAGAAATAGACCGGGATGGAAAGCTTTCGGCACAAAACCCCAACCCCCCGTACATGGTCGGGATGCAGATGGGTTACGCAAACAGCCTGAATCGACTGCAATGGGATGGAGAATGCAGCAAGACGGCGCGTCAATTCAGCTACGCTGTAGCCTTGGTCGATGAGCAGGGAAACCTGACCATCGGAAAAAACATAGCTGTTCCCGCTTGAGCCACTGCCCAAAACAGCATACTGCAACATCAGTTCGTTCCCCAGGAAGTCAGGATGTCGACAGAAAACCCGACATGCACCCTTCCCTTTGAGCGAAGAATGGGAGTTTTCAGAAGCTGGGGATGTTCCTTCAGCTCCTCTTGCGGATCGAATTCCCGAAAGGCATATCCTTCTTTGGTATAATACGAACTTTGGCTGTCAATAAGTGAAAGCGGTTCATATCCCTGAAAAATGGAACGCCATTCCCCTTCAGAGAGTGCACGTTCCGTCAGGTCGACGAATTGGTATTCGAGTCTCTGTTCCTTGCACGTGCGAATGGCTTTCGCAGTCTCTTTGCATTTCTTGGTACCGATGATCTGTATCATTGCATCCCCTGGTACGATTGTCTGTCTCCATACTATAAGAGCCGGACGAAAAATGCAAGAAAGCTGACAGTGCCTGCCAAGGTGTCACACAAAGCGATATCAACTAACGAACAAATCCTCGATTTCCTGTTCATACATACGATTGATCTCGAATCGTTTCAATTCCTGTTTTGCACTCAATTCCCTTCCCACCTCGAACGACTTGGTCAGTAACTTGAACCGAACGATATGTTCGAAGTTCTTGAATCCATGCTTGCTGTTGATCATTTCCGCAATGGCATGTTCGATCAAGGTTTTCACCTCCTGCATGGATGTCAACTTCTCTGTAATATAGGGAATCTGTTTCTCTTTCAGATATTCCTCGATCCGTTTGAGGTTCGGAACGATCAAGGCCCCCAAATACCGCTTGTCCTGGCCCAGGACGATTGCCTGCTCGATGAACTCGCTTTCACAAAGCTTGGCTTCGATGGGCACCGGCTCAAGATTTTCCCCACCGCTGAGGACGATCGTATCTTTGGCACGTCCGCAGAGTGCAAACTGCCCGTGGTGTGTCCACATCCCCAAATCGCCGGTATCGAGCCAAAGATCCTTGCTCAGAACACGGTCGGTCAGATCCTGCCGCTTGAAATACCCTTTCATCACCTGCGGACCGCGAACCATGACCACTCCCTTCTGCCCGGGTTTTGCATCATTGCCGGCTTCATCAATAATCCTGACTTCAGTCCCCTCGAGCGGGGTGACGGTGCGCTTCACCCCGTGCTGCAGCGGCCTTACGGCAACCACCGGGGCACTCTCGGTCAATCCATAGCCATCAAGCAGCTTGATGCCGATCGATGCGAAGAACAAATCGACGCTTTCGCTCAAGGAACCTCCCCCGCTGACCCCGGCGATGAAATTCGTCCCCAATTTTTGTTTCACTTTTCCAAACACCAAATGGTCACCCAATTTGTAAAATGGGGTGAGCAGGATGACCGGAAGGAAAGAACGCAGTACATCTAAGAAGCGGCTTCGCCTCTTGAAGGTGGCGATTTCACCGGTCAACAGGTCATGGTTATGGCTGTAAGCACCTGCAACCTTGACAAAAAAGGAAAACAACGCCTTCTCGATCGGTTTCTTGTTCTTCAAACTGGCAAACACCCCGGCTTTGACGGCTTCCCAGATACGGGGAACCGAACCCATGAAATGCGGGTTGACGACCGAAAGATCGGCCAACAGAATGGAACCAAGCGGTTTGGAATACGCTACCGTCGAGGCATTGCTGATGATCACATACTGGAGGATGCGCTCAAAGGAGTGCCAGACCGGCAGGACACTGAGCCAGCGTTGCCCGGGGGCAAGCTCGGTTATGAGTCTGGGGACGGCTTCCAACTGATAGGCAAAATTCGCATGGGTAAGCATCACACCCTTCGGATCACCGGTAGTACCGCTGGTAAAGATGATGGTGGCCGTTTCGTCGACCGTGCCGCTTTCGCGAATGTTCTCCAGCTGAAGCGCAACCGACCGATCATTGAGCAGGGCCCGCCCTTCGGTAATCAAATCCTGGTACAACAGGACCTGTACTCCCTCTCTTACCACCACTTGGTTTTTCTGCTCCTCGGTGAAAGAACGGTCCATGACGATCAAGTGCTTGAGAGCAGGAAGCTTGTCCAGGAGATTGACGATTTTGCGAAGCTGTACAGCATTTTCAACAAAGCAGAATGAAGCTTCGGTAACCGAGAGAATGAAGCTGATCTCGTACGGCATTGCATCCCTTCCGCGGGGCACATCCGCCGCTCCCAACGTAAGGATGGCAAGATCGGAGGCAAGCCACTCAGTGCGATTGTCGCTGATCAAGCCCACCAAGTCCCCTCGCTTGATCCCTCGGTTGGACAGGGAGGCTGCAAGGCTGTTCACCTCACTGAAGAGTTCTGAATAGGATACAGAAGTGAATACACCCTGTGCATCCTTCGTCATCTGGACTGTATATGCTGGATACCGGGAAACGACTTGGGCAAATAGCTGGGGGATGGTTTTATACATCTTGGCCTCCGTGTTTAGTACACTATTTTTATATACATATTTTCACTATTTGTCAATCTGTCAAAATAACCACATCTTCCTACTTTTTTCTTTGTATTGCCAAAATCTAGGGAACAGAACAAAACTCACCAAGCCTCACGTGGATCAACGAGGGGCAACAATCTGCGAATACCTGCAAATTGTTCGTAAATATTGACTCTGCACGGCCAAAGGAATCATAATGGCGCAATACCATAAGGAGTCATGATCCCATGAAAGAACGAATTTCCGACCTGCTCAAGAGAACTCCCTCAGATCAAATCATCAGCGCTGAAGGATGGGTACGTACCAAGCGTGACAGCAAAACCGTATGTTTCCTTGAGGTGAATGACGGATCGTGCCTGAAGGGATTGCAGGTGGTCATCGACAAGGAAAAACTGGCTGACCAAACCATACTCAACGCCATCACCACCGGTTGCTCGGTTGTCTGCAGAGGCCCGATCGTGCAAAGCAGCGGCGGCAACCAGGATGTCGAGCTCTCGTGCTCCGATCTTACCTTGGTAGGGGAATGCCCGGTGGACACCTACCCGTTGCAGAAAAAGCGGCATACGGTCGAGTATCTGCGGGAAATTTCCCATCTCAGGGCAAGAACCAACATGTTCGGTGCAGTCGCACGGGTCCGCAATACCCTCAGTTTCGCCGTACATCAGTTCTTTCAGGAACGGGGTTTTCTGTATGTGAACACACCGATCATCAGTGCCAGTGACGCTGAAGGGGCCGGCGAGCAATTTTTGGTCACTACCTTGGATCTGAACAATCCTCCCAAGGACGAACAAGGCCGGATTGATTACTCCAAGGACTTTTTCGGGCGCCAATCCTTCTTGACGGTCAGCGGTCAGCTTGAAGGCGAAACCTACGCCATGGCCATGAAGAACATCTACACCTTCGGGCCCACGTTCCGTGCAGAGAATTCCAATACCAAACGGCATCTGGCGGAATTCTGGATGGTGGAACCGGAAATGGCGTTCTGCGACATTCAGGGAAACATGGAAGTAGCCGAGGATTTCTTGAAATACTTGTTCCGCAATGTACTGGAGAAATGTCCGGACGACATGGCCTTCTTCAGCAAATTCGTCGAGTCGGGAATGATGGAAACCTTGCAGCAAATCGTGGAAAGCCCCTTTGCCCACCTGACCTACACTGATGCGGTCAAGGAACTGGAAAAGCATAATTCTGCATTTGATTTCCCCGTCTCCTGGGGCAGCGACCTGCAGAGCGAACACGAAAAATACCTTACCGAGGTGGTGTGCAAACGACCGGTCATCGTCACCGATTATCCGAAGGAAATCAAGGCGTTCTACATGAAGCTCAACGATGACGGGAAAACCGTCCGCGGGATGGATGTCTTGGTTCCCAGATTGGGGGAAATCATCGGTGGCAGCGAACGCGAGTCCAACCTCGACACCTTGGTCAGACGGATGCAGCAACTCAAACTCAATCCGGAGGACTACTGGTGGTATCTGGATCTGAGACGGTTCGGCTCGGTACCCCATGCCGGTTTCGGGCTCGGTTTCGAACGGGTGGTCCAGTACGTGACCGGAATGGCGAACATCAGGGATGTCATCCCGTATCCCCGGGCACCGAAACTCGCAGATTTCTAACCATACGGCAGTGGCTGATCCCACTGCCTTTTTCATGCCTTCCAAGAACTTGACAACTGCGCCCGGCGGGTCAAAACTAGATAGGGAGGCATAGGTATGGCCATTCTTATCGGCATTGTCCTCATCTCTGTCTCAGGCTTTGTTGTATCGCTTGCATTGTACCGATGGATCGTCCGTCTTCCCCAACCCTCACCATCTTTGACGAGGATTTCCACCCTGATCAAGGATGGAGCAAACGTCTTTCTGTTTCGGGAAGCCAAGTATCTCACCCGATTCTGCCTTTCGGCGGCGCTCTGTATCCTGTTGCTGCTGCCTCGCCCACTCTTTCTTGATCCAAGCATCGAGAACCTGTACATCGCAGCAGCCTACCTCTTCGGAACAGTCCTCAGCGCACTGTGTGCGGTGCTTGGCATGCAGGCGGCAACCATAGCAAATGCCAAGACCGCTGATCGGGCACGCCAAAGTCTTGCCTCAGCATTCCTCTGTTCATTCAGGGGAGGGTCGGTCATGGGAATCTTTGTGGTGTGCACCAGTCTCTCGGGCATCACCCTGCTGTTCTTCTTCACCGATGACACTTCCTACCTGCTCGCATTCAGCTTCGGAGCAAGCAGTCTGGCTCTCTTTGCGAAGGCCGGCGGCGGCATCTTCACCAAAACCGCAGATATCAGTGCCGATCTCGTCGGAAAGGTCGAGCTGGGAATGGCCGAAGACGATTACCGCAACCCCGCAGTCATTGCCGATAATGTCGGAGATAATGTCGGGGACGTCGCAGGCATGGGCAGCGATCTGTTCGATTCCTATGTAGCCGCTTTGGTGGCCAGTCTGGTCATCGCCCTTTCCTTGGACGCTTCGTATGCCTATCTCGTCCTCTCCTATAGTGCCGTGGGTACCTTCGCCACCATCCTCATGGTCGGCAGTGTTCGCCTAAAGGAGGGCAAGTCGGTCACCTCAGCCCTGAATCGCAGTACCTACGGGACCAGCCTGCTTTCCCTGTTAGGATTCGCATTGGTCACCTATCTGTTGGATGCACCGCTGGCTTTGCTGTTCTGCACCGTGTTGGGATTGGGAGTCGGCTCAGTGATCGGCATCGTTACCAACCACTTCACTGATGACACGCACGCACCGGTACGGCGCGTAGCCGCTTCAGGGAAGAAAGGTCCTGCATTCAGCGTGTTGGGAGGATTCTCCTACGGTTTGTTGAGCACGTTTCCCGCTTTGGTGGGCATCGCTCTGTGTACCCTGCTTTCCTATCGACTTGCAGCCCCTTTGGGAACGGGCATGGGATTCTTCGGCGTTTCCCTTTCTTCGGTAGGGATGCTCAGCATCGTAGGGATGGTGGTTTCCAACGATGCCTACGGCCCGATAGTGGACAATGCCCGCGGACTTGCCCAGATGTGCAGCCTGGGTGAAGAAACATTGGCCCGTACCGATGCCTTGGATAGTGCAGGCAATACGGTAAAGGCAATTACCAAAGGGTTTGCCATTGCCTCGGCAGGTCTTGCTGTCATATCCTTGCTCGGCGCCTTTCTCGCGCAAATCGGAATGGAAGCGGCTCGTTTGGGCCTTTCAGCCGTACAGATTCTCGATGCATTGTCCCCTTCGTTCCTGTTCGGTCTTTTGGTAGGCATCGGCGTTCCTGCGGTGTTCAGCGCACTGCTCATCCAAGCGGTGCAGGACAATGCCTGCCTGATGGTGGAGGAAATACACCATCAATTCGAGACGATCGAGGGACTGAAGGAAGGTAAAGCGGGGGTTCTCCCCAAATATGATACATGTATCGATCTCGCCACCAAAGCAGCCCTGCATCGCTTGATCCCTGCCGGTCTGTTCACCATCTTGATGACCTTGGTGGTAGGATTTTTTGGAGGATATGTTGCGGTATCGGGCTTCATCATCGGCAATATTGCCTGCGGCTTGTTACTGGCCTTGCTCATGTCCAATACCGGCGGGCTGTGGGATAATGCCAAGAAGTGGGTGGAAGCCGGCAACGAGGGAGGAAAACATTCCGACGCCCATCAAGCTGCGGTCATCAGCGATACCATCGGCGATCCTTTCAAGGATACAGCGGGGCCTTCCTTGAACACCCAGATTACATTGGTCACCTTGGTCTCTTCCCTTTTCGCCTCCCTCTTTCTCCGATACTCCCTGTTCTGAAAACCATTACCCTGAAAGTTGCGTGAGCATTGCCCATACCACCAACTGGCTGGAGGAATGCACGCCGCTTTTCATGAACATATGTTTCTTGTGGGCGATGACAGTAGTCACACTGATGCCCAAAGCCGAAGCTATTTGCTGGTTGTCCTGTCCGCTGATCAACAATTCGATCACCTCTTTTTCCCGTCTGGTCAGATACACCGAATGCTCGGCCGTCGTCTCGGTGCGGACCCGTTCATGCAACAAGTAATCCAGTGCATGTTCCAACACCCGAGCTGAGCTTTCCAGACTGCATACCCTACAGGAGGCGTCCTCAAGCAATGACATCATGGAGGCAAGATTCACCGGACAGAGTACGAGCAGGTTGCCCATCCGCCTCGTTTGTTTGAGCCGAAAGGCGCTGGGAAGATCGCGGCAGTAGCAAATTGCCAATCCAGCTTCCTCGGCCTGCCACGCAGCATCCAGACGGCATGTTTGCAGCTCGAGATACGGAAGAACCGAGAGCCGGGAGAGTACCCGTTCCCGCTCCAACGTGTTTCTATACAGAACCAATGCAGTGTGTCTCATCACCTGCTAAGCAATTCTCTCAGCCGTATTGCTTCAGCAGTGAGGTTAAGAGCGTATCGAACGCATCACTGAATGCCTTGATTTGTTTGGGTCCTACTTTGGCATGTTTCTCCGCAAAGACCCCCATCTCCCTGAATTCCTTCATGGCATTACGGATCGAAAGCCGCTGCGCCATATTCTCCTTGGTGAATGTGTTGCCACGATCATCCAACACGGTGATGCCTTGTTCGACCAGACGATCGGCAAGTGGAATGTCATGGGTGATGGCGAATGCAGGGGCTGTACAGTGTTCGGCGATCCAATCGTCGGCACTGTCCATGCCTGGAGCGACCACTACCATGCACAGCCGGCTCTTGATCGCACGCAGGTTGTCATCACCGGCCTCAATCCGAGCCCTTGCTGCTTCGCGCAGTTGCTTTGTATGGTCCTGATACGCCTTCTGGACGTCCTTGAGGGGACGGTCGGCGACAAAATACGAGGGAAGGTTGTGCCGCATCACTGCCTTGAGGATGATCGAACGGATATTGGTGGGACAGGAGTCGGCGTCTACATATACAGTCAACATAGGCCTAGACTACCGTAAAGCGGACTTCTTTGTCACCCAATCTGCTGTGAACCCTCACCACCGCTTCGCCTTTCAACCCCTTGGTCCTGACAAAAATTGCAGCACTCCCTCCAAGCGTCGTATCCTGCTTTGGACTGACAAGTTGTACAAGCTCATTGGTATCGACGGTATAGGGGATGAATGCATAGGGCAGTGCAAGCGATTGCCCCGGACGTCGGATACGAACCCGTATTCGAGCCATAGTCCTCCTTCCGAACTCCTCAGACAAGGTGGTGCCCATGCTTTCCAATTCCATGACCGGCCCGATCGTTGCACAGATTGTCTCGGTGGCTGCCACCACTCCGCCCACCAAACCTTCGAGCTTCCAGGTTCCGCCTGCACTCCCCCAATTCCCTACATACTTGGAAAACAGGGCGACTGCATCGGCATACTTGAGATGATGAAGCCCAAGGAACAAGCCCATTTTCAACGTGTCAAACACCGTAAGCTTGCCGCCCTGCCGTCCAACCTTGGCAAGCAGGCGAGCCAGAAACGGGTACTCCCACCGATGAAGATAGCGTTCCTGTTGCAAGCGGCCTCCGATAAGGTCGCTGATGAAGAGAGGTGGATGGGCAAGATGGGCGTAGTGCTTTCCATCAGGACTGAAGGTACCGACCTCAACGCCATCGAAGGAAAGACGGACCTGTTCGCAGTTGGTGGCTACCAGCAGCGGATCGAGCATTGCATTGGGGAAATCACCTCCATCCAGACTGGAGAGCAGGCACACCATCTTCGGCTCCTCCCTCTGACTCGTGAAGACAGAAGCCGCCGCTTTTTCATTGCGGTACAAATCAAGCACCCCATGATGGCAGATCTGGTCGCCGCTTCCAAAGTCCGCATGGGTGAAATAATCATGCATACACCATCCGATGACTCCGGACAAGCCATGCACGCGGTGCGCATCTTCCAGGATCTGATAATACCGAAGCGCATGTTCCGTCCGTTTCTGCGGACCATCATAGGTTTTCACCGGAAACATATGCCCCATGCATTCCGTCACCAGATAGGGATCCGAAGTCTTGCAGACCGAACGCTTGGAAAGCAACGCCCGCCCTTTTCCTGCATAGGAGAAATCGTTGAAGGTATATACATCCTCGAGCAGATGACTGTGCCGGAAATTGCGGACACCTCCAGTCATGCGGGTTTCATCAAGTGCATGAGCCAATTCATTGGATGGCTGATACAGCGCATCATCATCCATGGATTCATTGATGCGGACGCCCCACAGAATGATCGAAGGATGGTTGTAGTCACGCTCTATCATCTGTTTCACTGCATCCAGGCATGCTTGCCGCCAGCTTTGCGAATCCCCGATATGCTGCCAACCGGGGATTTCCTCGAATACCAGCAATCCTAGCTCATCACAGGCATCCAAGAAGGAGGGATCCTGTGGATAATGGCTGGTACGGACAAGATTGATGCCGAGAGCCTTCAGCTGTACGACATCCTCCCGTTGCAGCGAAGCTGATGCAGCATAGCCAAGATAGGGGAAGTCTTGATGACGGTTCAATCCTACCAAAAAGAGGGGCTTGCCGTTCAACAGGAACCCGTCCTTGGTAAACTTTGCCGTTCTGCTGCCGAACCGTATTCTCCTGCAATCCTTTTCCCCCAATCGTACTTCCAATGTATAGAGACGGGGTCGGTCAACCGACCAGGTCTCAAGCGAAAGGTGTTCCAGACGCAACGTGAACCGGCCTTCGGCGACCTTGGTCCCGGCCTTTCCCAACCTTGTGGTTCCATCATACAAAACCGCTTCCACTGGAAGGTGATCACTGTTGACCGCACGGCCCTTAAGTATGACGCAATCCGATGTAGGACTGTCCAATCCCAGAAACGTGAACATCGTTTCTTCATGTATAATCAGTGTCACGGTTCGGTAGATGCCGCAAAAGGTTAGGTAATCCACGGTATTGCCGAAGGGCGGGAAGGAGGGATCCTCCGCTGCATCGACGAGTATGGTCAGGACGCAAGCATTTCGGTTTGCCAGCTCCACGATGCAAGGCAGGTAGGCACCACGGCTCTCGGCGATTTCGCTGCCGTCGATGAAGAATTGGGCACGATTGGCAATGCCTTCAAAGCGAAGGGTTGCCGACTCCCCTTCCTTGAGGTGCAGGTCGAGGTGTTTTCGATAGGTGAAGCGACTACAATGCGCTCCCTCTTCCTGGTACGAAGGGGTGAACATGACAGGGCTGTGGGGAAGGTCTATGGCAACAAACGCATCATCGTTCTGTGTCAGGCACGATCCCGGTGCAAAGAGCCAATCTGTATCGAAGGGAATTTCTTGGTACATGCTTTTGTACCCCCTGTCTGTTGTATACCAGTCTGTTGACCTCCATGCAAGTGCAGATGCTTGAAACAGAGGCACTTTTTGTTCTATGGTTAGTTCGTTCAGACACCATTTTTCAGTAGGAGTTCAGCATGGACATTTCCCCTTTGCAGCAAGTACGGTATGCCTATCAGCCAAAGCTTCCCCCCATTTTGCGACAGAGCATCACCAGCGTTGTCCCATCCTTGGGTGAAGCAACCCAGACAGCAACCGACCAAGAGGCTATCAAGGCCCTGTTCCCCAATACCTATGGTCTTCCACGGGTTTCCTTCGTAGAAGGCGAGAACAAGGACATCACCAAGCGACGCAACATCGGGGTTATTCTCAGCGGGGGTCAGGCCCCCGGCGGCCATAACGTCATCAGCGGTTTGTACGATGCCTTGCAAGCAGCCAATCCAGACAATACCTTGTACGGGTTCAAAGGCGGTCCATCCGGTATCCTCGAAGATTCCTACCAGATCATAGACGCATCCTTCCTTGAAACCTTCCGTAATACCGGCGGTTTCGACATCATCGGGAGCGGACGCACCAAGTTGGAAACCGAAGCCCAGTTCGAAGTCTGCGCCAAGGTCTGCAAAAGCCATGACATCACTGCCTTGGTAATCATCGGTGGTGATGACTCCAATACCAATGCGGCGGTACTCGCCGAGTATTTTCTTGCAAAAGGTCACGGAATCCAGGTAATCGGCTGTCCGAAAACGATCGACGGTGACCTTAAAAATGAGTTCATCGAGATTTCTTTCGGCTTTGATACGGCCACCAAGACCTACAGCGAATTGATCGGAAACATCGAACGCGATGCGAACAGTGCCAAGAAATACTGGCATTTCATCAAATTGATGGGACGAAGTGCCAGCCATATCGCATTGGAATGCGCCTTGGAAACCCAGCCGAACATCTGCCTGATCAGCGAGGAAGTCGAGGCGAAGCAGCAGAGTCTGGTCAGCATCGTCGACTCCATTGCCAAGGCAGTTGCCGACCGTGCGGCCGACGGGAATAATTTCGGAGTTGTCCTGATCCCCGAAGGTTTGGTCGAGTTCATCCCTGAGATCAAGACACTCATCGAGGAAATCAACTCCCTTCTGGCAAAGGAAGAATCCACCTTCAATGCAATTTCGGACAGCAACGAACGGATCCAGTTCGTCCAGGATCGCTTGAGCAGCAAATCCAAGCAGGTCTTCACCATACTGCCCGAAGAAATTCAGAAGCAGTTGCTGATGGACCGTGACCCCCATGGAAATGTTCAGGTGTCCCGTATCGAGACCGACAAACTGCTCGCCACCATGGTCGAAACCACACTCAAGCAGATGAAGGCGGAAGGTCGCTATACCGGCAAATTCAGCAGTATGACCCATTTCTTCGGATATGAGGGACGCTGTGCGTTCCCCACCAATTTTGATGCAGACTACTGTTACAGCCTTGGCTATAATGCCTTTTTGCTGATCGGCGGCGGTTTGAGCGGCTACTTGTCCTCGGTCACCAATCTTAGTCAGCAGGCAGAAAAATGGAACGCCGGCGGTATTCCCATCACCATGATGATGAACATGGAAGTCCGTCATGGAACGAATAAACCGGTTATCAAGAAAGCCTTGGTGGAATTGGAAGGAAAACCCTTCCAGTACTTCGCCGAACATCGCGACAACTGGGCAAGAACAACGTCCTTTACCTATCCCGGGGCGGTACAGTACTTCGGACCAGCCGAAGTGTGTGATCGCACCACAGTCACCCTGGCGTTGGAACAGGGGCTCTGAGCTGCATAGCCAACCAGGTTGCTACGGCAACCTGGTTTCTTTTTATTCGGTGCACAACCTTCCTTTTCCTTCCTGTTTCGCCCGGTACAACCGTTGATCGGCGAGATTGAACAATCCTTCGTAGGTATCGCCTTCACGGGGGAAGAAGGAAACACCCATGCTCACCACCATCGGAAAGGATATCCTGGCTGATCGGAAATAGGCTTGGGAAATTGATTGATGCAACGCTTTGCACAGCTCCTGTGTTGCACAGTTCCTGAAAAGGAAGATGAATTCATCGCCTCCGTACCGTGCGAGAGTGTCGGTTGCTGCCAGGCTCCTGTTGCATTGCTCCACCAAGGAAAGCAGTGCCTGATCCCCGATAAGATGGCCGTAGGTATCATTGATTTGCTTGAAGTTGTCCACATCAAGCAGAGCGAGCGCGAACGGGAAATCCTCGGCGAGGGCATGTCGCAGGACTTCCTCGAATCCCTTACGATTGAGAAGGTTGGTCAAGCCGTCCCTATGGATGCGTTCTTGAAGAAGGAGATACCGTTGGTGCCGGTGATAGATGACAAAACCAATTGAACATGAGACGAACGCACCGAGAATCGTATACAGCAAAAGGGGAACAGAATGCCCCATCCAAGGCTGTTTCGGTGCGATGCTCATGGTACCTCCCAGCATGGATACCGATACGTCCATGGTGACAGCATCGCTGTCCAAGACAGCAGGATCGCCCCATTCATAGGTAGCCTGTCCGTCGACATGGGAGAACACCATGAAATATTGGTAATCATCCGAAAGTGCATCTCCGGTGATCATCTGCATAAGTCGGTCGAAATCAAAATACAAATTCAACAGAATCGACGACGCTCCCCCCTCATCCAACCTTGTCCTGCATACGAAATACCGGGAAGCTCCCTGATAGCGTATGGGGCCGTCCAGCACCACCGTATCCATGGCCTGCACAGCAGCAAGATGCTCTGGAATCAGAACAAACGCATTCGGATCCAATGCATCCGCTGTCTTGGGGAAAAAGTCCAGAATTTCCGACTGGCGCATGATCGTGGCTAACACAAAGGATGATTGAGTTTCTCTGAGAAATTGCAGGTAGGTATCATAGTGGGAAAGGTCGAACATGGTGCCATTCTGCAAATCTTCCTCAAGCCGTTGGGCGAAGAATGCGGTGAAAGTCTGTTCGCTACCCAAGAGGAGGTAGAGATTCTTGCGAACTTGCAACAGAGCATGCTCAGCCCTATGCTTGGTATTCTCGATCAGACGGTTCTTCCACGTTTGGGCGAGTATGCCGGTGATCAGAAGCAAGCAAACAGTAACCAGTATTGCAAGCAGCAAAGCCGATGCTCTTCCCTGTTTGGTTTTCGGTTCACCCGATCCAATCTTCACTTTGTATCCTTTCTACATTTCAAATATGTTGTAGTATAGTAAGCCCTGCAGAAGTGAACAAGGATGGTACCCGCTAAAGCAGCACAGCAGATGCAGGCTGTGATATACTCGCTGAAGGAGGATGTACATGCAAACCATCGATATCAACGGAGTGTGGGAGCTCTCCCCAAGGGATGCTCTCGCCATAGCTCCGTATTGTTCCTATTTTCAGAGTCATCCGACCATTCCCTGCACCCTTCCGGGGGATATCCATTCAGCCTTGCTGGGACAGCAACTGATACCGGATCCGTACATCGGTACGCAGGAACTGGACATCCAGTGGGTCGGACAACATGATTGGGTGCTCAGCAAAACCTTTGATGTATCTGCATCATTGTTGGAGAACAGCCTCCCCGTCCTCACCCTGACCATGGCCGATACGATCATTGCCGTCACACTCAATGGCGAGGAAGTGGGATTTTGCGACAACCAGTTCAGACGATGGCGATTCGACCTTTCCAAACACCTTCGGGAAGGCGGCAATACGATCGAGCTCAGGTTCCGCAGCGCCGAACAGGCAGCGATGGAAAAAGCGAGGGAATTGCCCTATCCAATTCCTTACTCGGTCTACCCGGTCTCGGCAAAACACCGCAACCTGGTGCGTAAGACCCAGTGCCACAGCGGTTGGGATTGGGGTCCGTGCATTCTCAGCTTCGGTATCTATGAGCCGATCGAACTGGCCTTCGTCGACGAAGGCTTGATCGAGTCGGTGAATTGCGACACCACAGCCCGGGCGGATGACGATTGGCTTGTCACCGTCTCTCTCATCTACAACGCTCGGCAAGCAGCTGATCTTCCCTGCAAAGCCGTCATCGCTGATGCCGTGCAGGAGGGCCTTGTCTCAACGCATGTCGGGTTGAACAAACTTACCTTTCACCTCTGTTGTCACAACGTTCAGCGTTGGTGGCCGAATGGGGAGGGCAAAGCAGTGCTCTACCCGTTGGAACTACAGATTGGAATGCAGACATACACCAAGCGTCTGGGCTTCAGGACACTCGAGGTACGGACCGAGGAAGACGTACAGGGTGGCAAGGGTATGACGTTTTGTGTCAACGGTCGGGACATCTTTGCAAAAGGAGCCAACTGGATTCCCATGGATGCACTGTTCTCGCGCATCAGGCATGAACGGTATGACCAACTTCTGCAATCCTGCGTGGATGCCAACATGAATATGCTCCGCGTGTGGGGAGGCGGGTTGTATGAAATGGAAGACTTCTATGATCTGTGCGATGAAAAAGGCATCCTGATCTGGCAGGACTGCATGTTCAGTTGCTCGATGTATCCAGCAACCCAGGAATTTCTTGGCAGCGTGGAAGCGGAATTGCGCTATCAGGTACCGCGTTTGATGGACCATCCCAGCCTTGCACTTTGGTGCGGCAACAATGAGGATCTGGGAGCCATCGGCTGGTATGAGGAATCGAAAGCGCATCCATACCGATACGTCGTCGATTACGACCGGCTCAACGAGGGAGTGGTCGGAAAAGTCATCAAGGAACTCGATCCAAAACGTACCTGGTGGCCTTCCAGTCCTTCCTCAGGTCCTGGTGATTTTTCCGACAATTGGCACAGCGACAAACGCGGTGATATGCATTTCTGGTCAGTCTGGCATGAAGGCAAGCCGTTTGAGCACTACTATTCGATCAAACCCCGGTTTGTCAGCGAATTTGGTTACCAAAGTTTTCCTTCCCTTTCCACAGTGGCCACCTACGCTCCAGAGGACATGTGGAACCTGACCAGCCCGGTTATGGAACACCATCAAAAGAATGACCGGGGTAATTCCATCATCATTGAAAATTTCAGCCGCTATTATCGGTTCCCCAACAATTTTGAACAGATGCTGTACCTGTCGCAGGTCCAGCAGGCTACTGCCATGAAAATGGCGATCGAGTACTACCGGACTTTGCTGCCCCACTGTATGGGAACGCTGTATTGGCAGCTCAATGACAACTGGCCGGTCGCCTCCTGGTCTTCCATCGACTATACGGGCAAATGGAAACTCCTGCACTATGCAGCCAAACATTTCTACAACCCGGCCTTGCCCATCGCCTATCAGAAGGAACCTGGGAAGGTTGAAGTCTATGTCGTAAACGATGCTCCCAGACCCATCGAGGATATGAAGCTCTCGGTCAAGTTCTGCACCTTCTCAGCTCAGAAGCTCGGCAAACAAGAGTACCGATTCACCTTGGAGGCGAAGACCAGCAATCATATCTGTACCATCGATTTGAGAAAGAAACCCAAACTTGATCCGAAGCGGACGTTCATCTACCTCAAACTCAAGAGTGATGACGTATATATCGAGAACACCCTGTTATTGGCAAAGCCCAAGGAGTGCAGCTTGGAGGATCCCTGCCTGAATACCGTTGTGGCCGAAGTGAACGGAGGCTTTTCGATCACCGTCAGTTGTACGAACCCTGCCTTCCAAGTGGCATTGGACGCCGGATCGATCAAGGGGGTGTTCAGTGACAACCTGTTCGATATCCGGCCGACCGCCCAGAAAGTGGTCTTCTTCAAAACCAAGGATGTATGTACCATCAAACAATTCAAGGACTCCTTGAAGGTGTTCGACTTGTATGGGAGCAGCCGCTGAAGGAGTGTTGCTCTGTACAGATCAGGTGACGAAAGAACGAGAAGATATTCATTTGATGCAGGAAGAGGACCGTTTGGTCCTCTTCCTGGTAATACGGTACTGCGTTGAGATTTCCTATTGGTTCTTCTTCCAGGTATCCCAAGCTTTCTGCACTTCGGAAGCAACCTGTGCCGGAGTCTTCGAACCAAGGCCGATCTCCTGCAAACCAGTGTTGATGACGTTATAGACATCACTGTGCAACACACCATCGATGACCGGGGTAATCGTGGTATAGGCTGCATAGTATGCGGCTCTCTTGGCGATGAACGGCTCGAGGTTCTTCTCTTTCACAACCTTTGCCACATCAACCTTGAGGTTGGAGGGGAAGGAAGCACCGGTGGTCAGGCGGTAGGTCTGTACATACTCGCCTTCCAAGTACTTGATCAACTTCCAGGCAGCAGCTTCCTTGGCCGAACCTGCAGGGAGGTTCGCACTCATACCCCAACCGGTTCCCACCACACCACTGTTGGAATTGTGGATAACTTCGCCGGGGAGGTTCGGAATAACCATGAGTTCGAAATCATTCTGCTGGGAAGCAGGGCTGATCAATGCCTTGCCGGTGGTGATATCGGTCTGGAAGGATGCGGTCGACCAGTCGCCGTCGATGTAGAATGCAGCCTTTCCTGCTGCAAAACTGCCGCGTGAGGAACCATAGGGACTGGACAGGCTGTTGCGGTTGATCATACCGGATTTGTACATGTCATCGATCAACTGCAGGGATTTCACGAACCAATCGTCGGTGAACTTGATCTGCCCGGAAGCCAGTCTCGGATACCAATCGGTACCGCCGAATCGGCCGACTACCATGGAGAACAAGCAGCTCTGCATTACCCATGCGTCCATGTTGTCCATGGCGATGAGGTCGATGCCCTTGGCTTTCAACGGTGCAACCATAGCCTTCATTTCATCATAGCTCTTGGGGATGGAGAGACCATTGTCGCGAAGCACCTTGGCATTGACATACAGCATATGGGTGGTGGTCAAGCCATTGGGCAGTTCACCAAGATATCCTGCAAACTGGGGAACCAAGACCGCCGGGTTGTAGTCACCAACCAAACCATCCTTCTCGAGGAACGGCATGAGGTCCTTCACGCTCTTGGTGGTATGCAGGCTGGTGGAACGTCCACTGGGCCACATATACAGGACGTCGGGTACCTGGCCGCTGGCAACGTAGGCTTCCGTCTTCTGGTGGAACGGCTCGTTGAACAAGTCTTCACGAACAATCTTGATGTCGGGATTCTCGGCGGTGAACTTGTCCCACACCATCGCAATCTCATTCGCGCTGTTCGGTTCGGACATGTCGATGTAGTTGAGGACCGTCAATTCCACCTGTCCCTTGGCGGTCGCCTCTTCCTTGGTACCCTGGGCAAAGACCGATGTACATGCCATCAGCAATGCAAGAGCCACTACGGAAAACTTCTTGAATCCAGTCATTTTTACCTCCTCATGACTTCTTCAACTCTACTGCGTTCAGGTTTCCCCTCCCGCTTCGTTCGTTTGTTACCACCCCGTTCTGAGGTGAAGAACACCCGTATTTTTAGTTCATACTTTGTACAAACTAATGCTACCATGACTTATATAGGCTGTCAAATAAAATTCAAACACCATTAGCCCTTGACAGCCCCCGCGGCTACACCCTTCGTTATTTCCTTTCTGAAGAACAAATAAAATACCAGCATCGGAACCAGTCCGATCACCAAGGCTGCAAACTGCTTTCCGAAATCACTAGATAGTGCTCCTGCAAATTTCTGGACCCCGACAGGAAGACTCTTGAGGACATCGCTGCTGGTCAGGATATTGATCAACATGAACTCATTCCACGTTCCGGTTACGGTCAGGATGGCCACCGTCACCCCGACAGGAGCGGCCATCGGGACAATGATCGTGGCAAATATCTTCAGATACGTCGCCCCATCGATCCTCGCAGATTCAACCAATGCATCCGGGATGGATTTGATGTATTCCGTCCCCAAGTAGATGCCCATCGGCATGGCTATCCCGATGTAGGGGATCAGGACTCCGAGCCGGGTATTATACAAACCAACCCAGTTGATGATCAAAAACAACGGCACCATGATCGACTGCAAGGTCAACAACAACCCGATCACAAACGAACCGTGGAGAACTTTCGTCGCCTTGTTGGGAATCTTGGCAAACGCAAATCCAGCCATAAATGAGAAGACCAGCGTAGCTACGGTGGTAATGCCCGTATAGATGATACTGTTGGTGATCAGCTGGGGGAACTTTCCCCGCACCCAGGCATCCTGGTAATTGACCACCACCCAATCCTTGGGAAGGCCCAACTTGTTCAGCTGGAACTCGGTGGTCGTCTTGAACGAATTCATCACCAGCCAAAGCAACGGATATATGGCCATAATGGTAAAGAAAATCATAACCATATAGGTTGCCACCAGCCCGATGCGGGCGCGCACAGACTTTGTATCCTTGATATCCCGCATCGGTTATTCCCTCCCCCCGAATTTGGCTTCCACCCATTTGGTCAAGCCGATCAAAGCAAAGCTGATGACTACCATCACCGTGCTGATCGAATTTGCCAAGGGATAATTCGGAGCACCCTTGAAAGCCTTGTCGAACATGTAGATCGAAAGGACACTGGTTCGGTTGGCGGGTCCCCCGGCGGTCATGACGAAAATCAGGTCAAAACTTTTCAAGGATCCACTGATCGCCAGGATCGCCGTTGTGACCAACACGCCAGAGAGAGCAGGAAGAATGATGTAGCGAAGCGTTTGTCCTTCACTGGCACCGTCGATGCGGGCTGCCTCGATTACAGCACTGTCGATCTTCTGCAAATTTGCTATGAAAATGATAAGATACATACCGGTATACATCCACAGGATGACGAAAAGCACCGGAAACATGGGATGATTCGAAATTCCATACTCATAGGTTGGATCGAAGAGCCGGATCAATTCCGGGAAGGCCCCGTAGGGAGCAAAGAAGGACTTCCAAAGAATGCCGATGACCACGGTGGAGATGACGGTGGGCAGATAGATCATCGTCTGGAAAAAATCGGGTTTGCGTACGATCCCCCGATAGAGCACGTAGGCGAGAAAGAAGCCGAGCGGGATTTGTCCGAATACGGAGACGAACACGATCCACAGGTTGTTCTTCAAAGCCAGAAAGAAGTATTCGTCGACGAACAGCTTCCCATACCATTTGAAACCGACCAAGCTGACCGGTTTTCCGCCGAACAACTTGCCCCCGTTGTAATCGCTGAGACTGAGGAAGACCGAGAACACCGTTGGAAACGCCATGACCGCAAAGTAGATCAAAAACCCGGGGAGCACCAAGGTCCAGTAGGCTCTCCGCTGTTCCCGGTGTGCATCGGCAAGCGTATGCGTCTTAGGCATGGGAGACCTCCATCCTAGGTTTCCGATAGGTCTTCTTCATCGGGTAGGCTTGCGCAACCACATCCTCCCAATCAAAATGCGTACGGCTCTCAATTTCCGACAGTTCCGGCACTGCAAACAACTTCTGCAGAAACATCATTGCAGCTCCTTTTGCCACGACCGACTCATCCTGCGTGTCGAAAATCAACTTGCAGCCCACCTTCTTGAGAATGTCCAGAAACTGCGGACAGGATTGCTCAAGCAGTGTCCTGATCTTCGGTTCATTGCTGAACGGTTTGCCGTGGATGAACAGCACCCGGGGATCAAACACGGAAATGATCGGCACCAATGAGCTGAACAGGTCGACCATCCAGACTTCCCAAGCCTGCTCATCCGAGACGGAACGGATGAGCAGATCCTCGGGGAGCCCTGTCTGCCCGATATTGCTCCCCCTCCAGCTGAGGGTGCACAACTCTCCGCTGCTGTGATGGCTGCCATGGTAGACTTTCCCTCCGATGGAAAGCCCGATGCCCACGCCGATCCCTGCACGATCTCCGAATTGATAGCTCCCTTCATGGTAATCGGCGATCATGCACATGAAATCACCAAGATTCACGTTACGGTTCACTGTCATTTCAAGCCATGCCGTGCAGTTTGCGTCATTTTCCGCAAATACCAGAACATCATATTTCTTTGCAAAAAAGGAATATATGTCATAATTTCGCAGATTGAACGGTTCAGCATACAAAATGATGCCGTTCTCGGCATCCACGATACCGGGAATGCCGGCGACCACTGCCAGCAACGGAATGTTCAACTTCTCCACCTGAGCAAGCACCAGATCCATCAGAAACGTCAGAATACCATCAAAATCCAATTCCGGAAGCTTTCCCTTGTCCTGATAGAGCATGGAACCGGTGATATCCAGGATTACCGCCCGATAATGGGAAGGTTGTATGTCAAAACCGACCACACAACCGAATCGCTCATTCAGTCTCAAGATGATCGGCTTTCGCCCTCCCCGGCTCATTCCGCTGCCTTCCTCGCCTTCGTAAACGACTTCATCATCGATCAGGGCGGATATGATATTGGTGACCGTCGACCGATAGAGATTCAGTTCTCTGGCGATATCAACCCTGCTGATGCCGGGACTTTTCCATATCAGCTGCGAAACCAAGGAGGTGTTGGCATTCTTTTGGAAGTTATTGTTGTTAATTCTCATACGCCTCTCTCTACTCCGTATTGAAGGTACTGGTTTGGATACCACTGCAGTTTGTTCGCTCTCTGTACAAACAAAGCCTACCATCCGCCATCCCAGCTGTCAAGCATAACTTTCTCGACAGATTTCTTTACTTTGTACAAGCACTGAACTTGACTTGCAGGCCAAGAGATGATAGGAAGAACCCATGCATATCAAGCCATATCGTGCAAGCGCACTACTCGTTCCTTCACCGAAACGAATCACAGATACGGAAGGAACTTTCATCCTTCATCGCGGCACCACCCTCTCTTGCGAACCGCAATTCAAGGTAATCGCATCGTTCGCCCGGGAAATTTTTTCCTGCGAAACGGAAGGCGATGATATCAAAATCCTCTTGGAGAGGGATTTGCAGGAAGAAGCCTATCGGTTGTCGATCACATCCGAATCCATCGTACTCGGGGCAAGTACGAACACAGGTGCGTTTCGCGCGCTCTCCACACTCAGAAAACTCGATCTGCTGACTACACACGAGCTTCCCTGCTGTGAAATCGAGGATGCGCCGGACTATGGTTGGCGTGGCTTCATGATTGACTGCAGCAGACATTACCTGAGCATTGAGTTTCTCAAGAAACTCATCGACACGGCATCCCTGTTCCATCTGAATCGCTTCCACTGGCATCTTACCGACGACCAAGGGTGGCGAATCCCCCTTGAAGGATGGGATCGGCTGGAGAAAATAGCTGCCCACCGCAGGCAGCTGCAATACACCGATGGACGCACCTACGGCATCATGTATACGAAAGAGGAAATCCTTGACCTACAGGCGTATGCACATCAACGCCATATACTGATCATCCCCGAGATAGAGACCCCAGGTCATGTATCCTCCCTTCTGGCTGCGTATCCTGAATTCGGATGCACTGCCGGCCCGTATGAGGTACAGGACCGTTGGGGGATTTTTGATGAAGTGCTTTGCTGTGGAAATGATGCAGTCCTCGATTTCCTCCGTGATGCGATCAAGCAGATCGCAGCACTCTTCAGTGACCCCTATATCCACATCGGAGGAGATGAATGCCCCCATACCGCGTGGGAGCACTGTCCGAAATGCCAGCAGAGGATGCTGGAGGCGGGTCTGAGCGAAGAACGACAATTGCAGAGTTGGATGACCAGCCAGATTTGTCAAATGGTGCACCAGGAGGGCAAGCGCCCCATCGGATGGGATGAAGTACTGGAAGGCACCGAGAAGCTGGGGCTCCCCCCGGATCTGATCGTCATGTCATGGCGAGGCAGTGAGGGAGGCATCCAAGCCAGCAAGCGAGGCCATCAGGTGATCATGAGCCCCAATACCGAAGGCTGTTATTTCGATTATAAACATACCGACAGCAAGGAGGAAATGGGAAACCTTGGAGTAAGTACCCTCACACAGGTCGCCAGCTTCTCCCCTGTTTCAGATTCCTTGGATGAACAAGCCAAAAAGAAAATCCTGGGAGCTCAGGCGAACCTCTGGACGGAGCAGGTGACCAGCAGCAGACAGGCCGAGTATTTGCTTTTCCCTCGCCTTTTCCTGCTATCCCAACAGCTTTGGAATACGCTGGATGACGCAAAAGGACTGGAAAAGCTTCCGATTCTGTACCAAATGTGTGAAAAACTTGGCTTGCTGTGCTATAAGGGTCCTGCAACCTGAGCTATTGCCATTCACTACAATGATATGGTATCACAGGGTAACACCTTCTGGTGGATTTTCTCTATGCAGGCCCGACTTCCGTTGGATGCGGGCCTGCCTTGCCCTCGGACACAAAAAAAGGACCAAGACAGCCGCCCTGATCCTCGATGCATACCCTCATTCGCCTTTTTGGGCCAAATCCTTGGGGATATGAATCAAATGCCCCTCGCTTACGCGATAGAACGTGGCAATGAAACCGATGATGCTCACCAGTTCACTACCAGTCTTGACTGCAAGCTCCTCGGCCAAGGGACGAATCTCGTCCTTGAATGCCTGGAACTTCACCTTCACCAACTCATGGCTGAGCAACGCTTGATCCATTGCGGTGACGATACGGTTGTCCAGGCCACCTTTGCCAACCATGACCACCGGTTTGAGAGCGTGAGCCTGCGCCTTCAGAAAACTCCGTACACTACTATTCATGGGCATCACTATACCTAGTCCTTGTACTTCTGTGCAACTACGAAGCGCTTGACTTTCTTGGTACTTGTCATTTCCAACGGTTCATCGACTACCGTCACCCGGGTGATCTTCTTGTAGGGCTGCAATTCCTTGTTCACCTCACTGACGATCTGCTGTATCCGCTGCTCAATCTTCTGCTTCGCTTCCGTACCATGTTCCTTGTTCATATCCTCACGATATTTCTCGGCAGGATACACCAAAGCTCGGATTCCCTCACTCTTCGTTTTCTTGTCAATCAGATACCCGAGAACACAGATGGTATCTATCTCATTATAGAGCTGGAAATGGTCCTCGATTTCCTCGGGGAAGACATTCTTGCCGCCTTCGGTCACGATGATGTTCTTCGCTCGACCGGTGAGATACAGGTAGCCCTGCCCGTCCTGGTGTCCGACATCCCCGGTATTAAGCCAGCCGTCCTCAAGCACTTCGCCGGTAGCCTCGGCATTGTTGTAATAGCCTTGCATCACCATGGGTCCCTTGATGTAGATGATCCCATTCCCTTCCGCATCCGGCTGGACGATTTTCACCTCAGTCTGGGGAACCTTCTTCCCTACCGACGTTTCTATGTATGCTTCAACAGGATTAAGGTGGGTGATCGGGCTGGTTTCCGTCAGGCCGTACCCCTGCACAAAGTCGATGCCGAGCTCATTGAACATTTTGAAGGTGGAGGCTGGAAGTGGACCGCCGCCGCTGATACAAATCCGGTTCTTCTCCAGCGAGAGCTTCTTCAACAGAAAACCAAACATCTTCTTGCCGACATTGACTTTGAAAATTTTCTTCAAGAGACCGGATACACCCATCAAAAAGCGGATGAAACCATACAGCACGATTCCTTTCTCACGCACCCCATTCATCAAGGCTCCGATCATTTTATTGAACAGCATCGGAACGGCAAGGAACATGGTCACTTCCCCTTCCCGCAGCTCCTTCAGCACCTGACTGATGATGAGCTTCTTGCCGAATACGATGGAAGCACCCACGCTGATCGCCTCGAAGAATACCGCCATCATGGTATACGCATGGTGGATGGGCAGAATGGCATAGAACACATCGCTTGGATAGAGATTCATGTTCCCTTGGGCCAGATAACAATCGCTTACCAGGTTGCGGTGACTGAGCATGACACCCTTGGGAGTCCCCGTCGTACCGCTGGTAAAGAGGATTGCGGCGGTTTCATCGCTCTGAGCCTTGTGGAAATCCCCCTTTGCGTCTGCTTTTACATCCAAGACAAAGGGAAACGCCGAACCCGGTTCCAGACTGATGCGATCAACCAAACCCAAGGCATTCTCCGTATCGAAATCAGCGAGACGGTCCGTATCGGCAAAGAGAATCTTCACCCCGGCAAAATCCATCAATTTGGTCATGTCCTTGTTGTTGAGTGTGCTGTCCAACGGAACGACAATCGCTCCGGCATAGAGAATTCCCAAATATGCCATGGCCCATTCCGGGCTGTTCTTGCCGCTTACCGCAACCTTGTCATCCTTTCCTATCCCCTTTGATACCAGATATTTGGCAATTTCAGTAACAAAAGCATGCACCTCGGCATAGGAGAAGGTTTCCTTCTTCGGAACAAAGGCGGTGAAGCACTTGTTGTCAGGATATCGCTTGACGGAAATATCAAACATCTGTACGACGGTCGGCCATTCGCCTTCGAACATCGTACCACGGAAGGCATCCAGAAAATCCCAGGGTTTGGGAGCGTTCTTTGCACTAGCCATAATCCAACTCCTCGTAGTGCATGGAATACCATGCCTGCTTTCTATACTATAGGCGGAATGAGTTTGAAAAATCAAGATTTTCGTGACACGTTTTCACATTGCGTCATAGTGTAATACTCGCTTGTGCAGCACGTCTGGGAAGGAAAAACAACGGATCCAAGGCTGGGTGAAGATGCCTGTTCTCATCCACAAGCGGTGAGGGAACTCCCTGTAATTCCGGTTGTCTGAAGCAGTACCGCATCGAGGCGGATGGGTATTCGGGCATCAGCATGTACCGTCACATGAGGACCATGACAGAGGCCGGTATTTTCCCGCATGATCCTTCATCTGCACTGCACATCGTGGATTGATGCCCGTTTCCGATTTGACGGGAAGCCTCCAAACACCGTACTATTCGGCCATACAGCAAGGCATGCAAACGCAGCATCTCTTGGAACCTTGCGTTGACCAAAATCCTCCGAGCGTCTACAGTTGACGTCGAGGAAGTTTGGAACATGCAGATTTGTAGTTTTGACGATGTCATTCATTTCATGGAAAGCTTTACCAATCTGGAAAAGCAAACCGATCATTATACCACCCGCACCTACCGTCTGGATCGTATGCAGGCGTTGCTCGAGCATATCGGCAACCCCGAGCGCTCGTTCCGGAAAATTCATCTCGCTGGATCAAAAGGAAAAGGATCGACGGCCAGTTACCTGGCCAGTGCATTGACCGCACTCGGGTACAAAACCGCATTGTACCTTTCCCCGCACCTGACCGATTATCGTGAGCGCTTCACGCTCAGCGGAACATTCTTTGATGACCGGCTTCTGGTCGAGACCGGAAAGGAACTGCAACGTCGCCTAGAGCACTTCCACTTCCGGGATGAATGGGGAGAAACCAATCCTACCACCTTCGAACTCTATACTGCATATGCCTATATGCTCTTTGCAGCCACCGCTTGCCAATGGGCGGTCATCGAGACTGGTCTTGGAGGAAGGCTTGATGCGACAAACACCATCCTGCCTGAGGCCTGCGTACTCTGTCCCATCGAACTGGAGCATACCAAGATTCTGGGAAACACCATCACCGAGATAGCCACGGAAAAGAGCAAGATCATCAAAGCAGGTGTACCCGTCTTCGTCGGCTACGAGCAAGAAGATGCAATGAAGGTATTCGAGCGCGAGGCGCAGACGCAACACAGCCCCCTCTACAAACTGGATGATGCCTTGCTTTCCCTTGCAAGCACGACCACAACCGAAGGGGAAGTGGTGACCTATTCGTGGAAGAACGGCGGAAAGGAAACGTTGACCCTTTCGATGCGCGGCAGCGTCCAGGCGCAGAACAGCGCCTTGGCCCTGCTGGTTCTCCGCACGCTGGGACTTTACGACCAGCGCGTCGTCAAAGCCATGCAAGACAACCAAATACCCGGACGTTTCCAGCAATTGGCATCGAAGCCGGCTCTCTATGTCGACGGTGCTCATACCACCCATTCATTGTCCGCATTGCTTGAATCATTCTCATCACTTCACCAAGGAACGGAGAATACCATCATATACGGGGCCTTGGAAGATAAGGATCATCAGCATATGGTTGACTTGGTGCTCGATCATTTCACCAAAATCATCATCAGCAAACCGGGCACCTACAAAAAGAGTGACATTGCTCTGTTGTTTTCCTTATTCAACCAGAAAGCCAAGGAACGAGGGATCGAGGCGACGATCCTACTTCGAGAAGACAATACGGAAGCCTTGCGGACAGCCTATTCCGTCACCTCGGAACACGCTGCCATTCTGGTATGTGGATCCTTCTATCTCGCAGGCGGGGTTGCTTTGGCCCATGAGCAGGTGAGGAGGGAATATGAGTCTCAATTGGCGTGAGATCGAGTTGATCCTCTCTGAGCTCCCGCTTGTCGGTAGCTCATTACAACAGACCATCCAACACGATTTCCATTCCCTAAGCTGGAACTTCTACCACCCTGAGACCGGTCGATGGACGCTGTATACGGAAATCGGAACACCCTTCTCACGACTGCATCTGCTCACCCGTCCGGTAACGGTGAACCAACAGGGCAAAACAGCCAAATTACAGCGTTTCATCCAATTCTGCCGTGCCAACCTGCAAGGTTCCAAAATCGTGGCCGTCCAGCAGCAACCCTACGATCGACTGGTACACCTACGGCTCGACAACCATGGGGTTTTGCTCAATCTGTATCTGCGTTTCTACAGCGGACCGGGAGCAAACATCCTCATCACCGATGCAGATGATGTCATTCTCGATCTGCTCTACCGCAGACCGAACCGGGGTGAAGCCAGTGGGCAGACCTACACCCTCCCCCCTCCAAGGCTGGAGGAAGGAAGGGATTTTCTCATCCGGGAGCGGACCGACACTTCCTTCAACCGTCAAATCGAGCAGGAGTACGGGAGCGAAAGCAACGAGTTCACCTATCAGGAATTGAAACGAAAGGTGGAAGCCAAACGCGAGAGGGAACTCAAAAGCCTGACCACCACCCTAGCCAGCCACCTGCGCACGCTCAAAGCAAGCGAGGACTACCTGAGAATACGCAAGATTGCTGATTTGTTGAGCGCCAACCAACATCAATTGAAAGACAACCAGCAACAGGTGGAGCTTGAGGACTGGGAAACCGGGGAAACCGTGGTCATAGAGCTCGATCCCAAGCGCAAGGGCAGGGAAAACATCCTCCTGTACTACGAAAAATACCAGAAAGCAAAAGGTGCCTATGAGAATGCCGAACGCGAAGTGTTGAGAGCCAAAGAGGAACTTGCCCAGGCTGAACTGCATTTTGCATCCCTGCTTGAGGGAAGCGAAGATAATCAGCAGGCAGCGATCAGAAGTTTCAAAAAGGAGCTGTCCTCGGAGACATCGGTCTCCCAAGCCAAGGTGCAGAGTCCGGGCCTTACCATCCAAAGCGGTGCATTCACCCTGATGGTGGGACGGAATGCGAAGGAGAACGATGAATTGCTCCGCCACTATGTCCGGGGCAACGATTACTGGATGCATACCCGTGACTATCCAGGAGGCTATGTATTCATCAAATACAACAAAGGAAAGTCCGTTCCCTTGGAGGTTCTGCTCGATGCGGCGAATCTGGCCATCGTGTTCTCCAAAGCCAAGAAGGAGGGAAAAGCCGATTTGTACTACACCCAAGTGAAGCACCTCAGGAGAGCAAAAGGGGGAAAAACAGGATTGGTTCTCCCCACACAGGAAAAAAACCTTGCAGTCGTACTGGACGAACAGCGGCTTGCACGATTACTTTTGGAGCATGACGATGCGTGATTCCTGCCACCATACCATTTTTTATCCTGAGGACAGAAAAACCTTGGACCAATGGACTGCCGTACGCCCAGCAAGCGGCTTACTCAGAATGCTTCCCTCATCCATCTTGGTTCCCCATGCATCGCTTTCACTCATCACTGAAGCGATGAGTCGCAGTTTTGCCGAAACCGCATCATTGCACCCTGAACTCATCGTATTCCTCGGGCCGTTGCACCAGGAGGTGCTGACGATCCATGAACCTGCATTCCTGTTTGCACCCGAGTCATCGGCGCTGAGGATTGCCGGCAAGGAAACAAGATGGGCATCCACCTTGATCACCGACCTTACAAAGAACTTTGCAACGGCACTCATGCAGGAAGAAAGCTATTTCGTGGAGGAGCCGGCTCTGGAACTGACCCTGCCCTTCATCCAAAGCTACCATCCACAGGCAAAGGTGCTTCCGTTGTTGGCAGGAAGTTGTACCTCCGGCCAGATCCGAAAATATGCGGATATTCTCGAATATATCATCAAACACGAGCAAAGCACCCTGTTCGTAGTGTCGGCGAATGCCAACGCCCTCCTTCCCTCGGTACAGGCTGAGGAACATGGACAGGCATTTACCGATGCATTGCTTTCCAATGCGAATTTCCTCGGTCCGAAGATCAGCAGCTGTAACCGTTTCAGTCTGGATGCCTTGCGTCTGGCCTTGGGCCGAAAAGGATCCTGGAACCTGTTGGGCACTTTCTGCCAAGGCAGGGAATATCCCGCCATTGAGCCGATCACCGAAGGGACGGAAAAACATGTATGGCACCTGTGTGCCTGCCAAGGAGCTTCAGATGTCAAACGCTAATCGTACCTTCACCCACCTGATCGATCATGTACTGATGCAATGCATCTCCATCGGTTCCCAGGACCAGGAACTGCCTTCCTATCTGCTGCAAGGCCAGAAAGCGCAGGGGTATCTGTTTGACGGGCAGTCCCTTGCCCCATGGTATTGGAAAGGTATCAGTGTCATCGACGGACAGCGCTGCCTGACCTTCGAACCACTTCCCATTTTCCCGTTCACCGAATTGACTACCACGCGTCGGAGCGAGGCCCTCAGCTTTGTCCGCACACTCGCAAAGGCACTGCTCGACTTGCCTTCCTCCTTTCTGGACCTTTCAAGCGGCATCCTGCCGTTGTGGCGAATCTGGGCGGTTGAAGATGGACGAATTCTCCTGCTTCCCCAGGATATTGCTGATCTATTCGCTTCCTGTGCAGATGAAGAGACGCGCTATGCGCAAACCTCGGCATGGGTCCACCACGGAGTGCATGCCCCCTTCTCGTTATGCGACCAATTGAGCGCCATTTTGTATTACAGTGCATCGGGCATTGCTCCGTTTGCCGCGAAACAAACCAGAGAAGATTCCTTCAGGCCATTGCCGCTGTCATTGATGGACACCGGTCTTGATGCCGATGGGGTCGCATTCATTGACCGCACCCTGACGATGAGTCTGACCAGACAGCGGGACGCCACCGGAAACAAGGAGAGCCAGAAGGCTTTGGCTTGGTTCTTGGAACAGACCGAAGGCCTTACGTGGAACTTGGAGAATCGGACTCAAGCTCCTCGTTTCGAGGATTGGAAAGTTGACCCGCAATGCACCACCTTCCTGCAGAAGCAGGAAAAACGAGCAAACCTCCGTGTTTTCTGGAGAAAGAAGGGGTGGCTGGTCATCACCGTATTGGTTGTGGCAACCGCAGTCACCTGGTTTACCGTCAACAGAATCCAAGTTGCCTTGACCCCACCCTATACAGCAGGCATGCCGCCGGTGCAAATCATCGAGGAATATTATGCCGGACAAAATGCCTTGAATCTGGAGAAGATGGAAGCCTCGTTGGCGAAAGGAACCAAGGATCCTGCGGCCATGGAAGTGACCAATCTCTTCGTCACCCGACAAACCCGCCAGGCCTATGAAGGCATCAACACACAAGTCGACCCGAACCAATGGATTGCCGACGGGAAGCCGGCAATTTTGGAAGGAACCTTCCTCTATGGGGTTACCGATCTCTCGGTCAAGCCAATTTCAGAAAATACCTATGAGGCCCAAGGAGTCTTGTACACACCCTATTCCTATAGCGATCAAGAAGAACAAACCGACGCAGGAACCAAGGGAATACCCATCTTCACCTACGACATCACCCAGCAGTTCACCATCGAGATGGGCAAACGCGGCTGGTATGAGATTACCGGCATCAGCTCACCGCACGTACAACTGCAGGGGCGGATTATTGTAGAGACATACAGTCGGGGTGCAAATACCGCTGGATTGCAGTAAGGATTTCGCCTTTTTCATCGGCATTCATCCATTGGACCTGTGCAAAGCTTTTGAAGAACGTCATCTGACGCTTCGCGTAGAGTCTGCTGTTGCGTTCAATCTGGTCGGCGATGATCGAACGAGACCACTCTCCATGCTCCATCGCCTGGAAGAATTCACGATATCCGATGCCTTGCAGGCCCGGCCATGACATTTGGGCTCCCATTCTCAGCAGCGAGCGAATCTCATCCTCAAGCCCTTGATCGAACATCTGTTTGATCCGCAAGGCCAGACGGGTTCTGAGCTGATCGCTTTCACGCATCAGCCCGATAACCAGCGGATGCATGCCGTTCCGGGGCGTATCGGGTAGGGAAAATGAGGAAAGGGGGCGCTTGCTTTTTTCATAGACTTCCAAAGCGCGCGATACCCGGTACATGTCCATCGGGTGGATTCGTTGTGCCGAAATCGGGTCGATCTGCTTGAGGTACTCGTACGCCCATGCACGCCCATTTTGCTCGATGCGCTGGGCTACAGCGAGCCGGACCCCCTCGTCACTCGGAGGGGCCTCACTCAAACCATAGAGAAAATGCTTGAAATAATAGGCAGTCCCCCCGCTGATCACCGGTATCTTCCCTTCCTGGTGAATGGATGCAACCGCCTGGTCGGCGTATGCAATGAATTCACCGACGGAAAATTGTTCCCACGGGTCCTTGATATCGATCAGATGATGGGGAATCGAATGCCGCACCTCCAGCGAAGCTTTCGCCGAGCCGATGTCGAGGTACCGATACACTTGAATGGAATCTGCATTGATAACAGAAAACTTCTTTGGATCAAGATCCAAAAGAAGTTCTGTTTTTCCGACCCCTGTCGGGCCGAAGAGAAAAATGATCTCTGCGAATGCGTTACTCTGCGTCGGGTGTATCGAAGTGGATTTCACCTTTGAGAGCTCTGGTGAGGACTTCACTGACGATCTTGCCATTGTTCTCCTCAATTTCCTTTCCGCCGCATCCGGGATTACTCAGGATATTCGCCTCTTTGATAGCCACGCAGGTAATTTGGTAGATATTATCCTCATAGTCAATAAGGCTGTTCAATGGAATGCTCACCGTTCAACTCCTTGTCCCTACAGGACGGTAATGATACAACTCTCTTACTATAATAATTTCCTTCAGAAATGTACAGACCTCACAGAACCTGCCGATAGCCGATGCGCACATACTGTTTCATCTGGTGTTCCATGGCCGGATCGACGGCGGTCCCCTGGACGCTCAGCAAGGGAAGGTAGGAACCTTCTACGAACAGAATACCGCGTTTGGCAATGAATTCATAGGAAAGTGCAACCGATCCCCCCAGCCCTACCGCCCACGCATTTGCATCCTGCCATCCAACAGCACCGAGCAAGCCCACACCCAAAACGATCGGGCTGAAACGCTGGGTACGGAAAAACAGTCGCGCCTGGACTGACGGCATCGTCAAAGGGGAGGAGCTTTCCAAGGTCGGAACAGAAAGGGAGAGGCTTTGCTCCGCTCTTCTGCCCACCATGCCAAGTTCCAAGGATGTGGAGACATTGCCTTGGCTCAGCCCGATATAGGGTCTGGCCGACAGGCTGAATGGCAGAAGCATGAGAGTAATCAGTATGATGCATCTAACGCTTTTCACGGTTTCTCACCTCTTGGAGAATCAAGGCTGCGACTTGTTCCGGCCCTTTGTCGGAGCTGTCGATGACCAGATCAGCGATGGATGTGTCACTGTTGTCAATCTGATAGAGACGCATATATCGTGCGCTGTCATTCGCATCACGCATCATTGTCTGCTGCAGCCGCTCTTGTAGCGTTCCCCCTTCACGCTCGGTTATCCTTCGGGCACGTTCTTC
This sequence comes from Sphaerochaeta sp., assembly GCF_050256055.1. Lineage (NCBI taxonomy): Bacteria > Pseudomonadati > Spirochaetota > Spirochaetia > Spirochaetales > Sphaerochaetaceae > Sphaerochaeta > Sphaerochaeta sp. Next base: position 59,373 of record NZ_JBFWIJ010000007.1, read on the forward strand.
GGTACTCGCTGTCAGATAGACCTTCAGGTCAGCTTCCTTGAGCATCCAGATTGCAAGCCTGCTGCCCAAAACACAATTCGGTTGGGCAAGGGCCATCTCCACCTGCCGTCTGTCAACCTCAAGATCGAATTCGTCACTTTGTTCGGCCATTTTGCAGAAGGTCCAGAATTCAATCCCCTTTTCCTCACTGAGTGTGCGAAAGGTAAAGTTGATCATCGGATAATCCAATTGGGAAGCTACCAACCGACTGACGGTGGTATTTCCACAACCGCTTTTCCCACTAATTGCAATACGCACATCCACCCCCGTCACTCAATGTTGCGAATCTGTTCGCGGATGTTCTCAAGGCCATCCTTCATCTTCACCACCTGCAGGTTCAGTTCCACCATCTGGCTCTTGCTCCCTATGGTGTTGATCTCCCGGTTCATTTCCTGACACAGGAAATCAAGCCGCTTGCCCACCGGTTCATTTTTCTCCAACAGGGTAAAATATTCTTTCAGATGCACACCCAACCGCTTGATCTCCTCATGGACTGAGTATTTGACCAACATGACGGCGACTTCCTGAAGAATGCGGTTCTCGTCATAGTTCTTGTCCCCCAGCATCTCCTCGAAGCGGGAACGCAAGGTATCCTTCACCATGCGTTCCAGATCATCGGCATGGCTGTGCACAACCGCTAGGCCTTCCTTGACGACATTTCCCAAACGAATGAGGTCGGCTTTTGTCGATTCACCTTCGCGTTCCTTGCTCTGCCGGAACTGGACCATAGCTTGGTCCAAGGTAGCAAACAGGATACTACGATACCGCTCGCTGTCGCTGGTTTTCTCTTGGTTCAGGACACCTTCGCTCGCCAGATAATCGGAGAGCTGGGGCTTCAGCGCCTTGTTCGCCAATGCGGCGATCCTGGCAAAGGCTTCTGTGTATTTTTCCACCGCCACCGGATCCACACTCAACTGAACATCGGCAACCTGATTTCTGAGCCTGATGTTCACCTCGATATGCCCCCGACTGGCTACTGATGCTATCTGCTTGTCGATTTCCATCTCGAAAGGTGCAAGCATATAGGGAATGGTATGATTGATATCCAAATACCGATTATTGTACGACTTGAGTTCAACGGCAAGTTGAAATTGTTCTCCGATGGACTCTGAAAATCCATACCCGGTCATGCTCTTCATCAAAAGCTCCTTTGGAATGCGGCAATCTCACGGCAAAGATGGCGATTATTGCCCGCACCCATGGTAATACACAACCAATTCTCTTGCAACCAGCTTGCCGCTTGGCTGATGCATGCCTGGTCGGTATCGCAATAGGCGACCGGACACCCGTCCCGTCCTTGCAATCGAACGGCTAGATCTCGTGCCGGATCCGTTCCTTCCGCTTGATCGTTCCTTGCCGATGCGTAGGTCTTTTGTACAATGACGGCATCACACCCATCAAAGGCTGCAGCAAATCGGTCGATCAAGGCCTTGGTCCGACTTGCCGTATGCGGACAGAAGAGCACCAATACACGGTGCCCGGGATAGGCCGACCTGACCTCTTCGAGGGAAGTCATGATCTCAGTCGGGTGATGTGCGTAATCATCCAGATACGTCACCCCGTTTTCCGAGAACAGATACTCGGTACGACCGCTGCACCCCTTGAAGGATGCAAGGTGGGAACCGAGTCGCCCCACCAAGGTGGGAACCACCTCATCGGTGATCAGAACCTCATCAGAGCAGTACAGATTCGGCTTGGGACGATCCAACAGGATGGAAAGCGAGAGAAGCATAGCCCCGACATAGTCATTCACCAATGCAGGGGCATGAACCGCAAGGGCGAAGGAATAATCAGGAAGGATGGAAACACGATACGTTCCCTCCTCACCTTTCAGAATCTGAAATGGACCGGAGGCAGAAAAACCATAGGAGAGCAACGTAAGATCAGCTCGGTGCTTCTTGGCATACCGACCCAGCTCCTTTGCTCCTGCATCGTCGCTGCAGACAATGAGAAAGCCACCTGCCTCCAGAGCATCGACAAAGCGTTTGAAACTCTCAATCACGGAATCTTTCGTTGGAAAATAATCAGGATGGTCATGCTCGATGGAGGTGACCACGGCGCCCCGGAACCGGTAGGAAAGGAAATGATCCTGATATTCGCAGGCTTCGAACAAGGCACAATCCGTCCCGAAGAAAGTATCGGAGGATCCACCCAACTGGCGCGAACCATAGATGGTATAGAAGGGGAATCGTCGGTTGCTCACACTTGCCAGAAGGTGGCTGGCAACCGCACAGGTAGTAGTCTTCCCATGAGTCCCCGCCACTGCATAACTATCTTGCAGACGGGAAAGACAGGCCAGATATCGCGGGTAGGAATATACGGGTATGCCACGTAAAGCGGCATGAACCAGAATGGGAAGCGTGGGATCATAGGCGCTGCTATGTACCACCAAGTCCGTATCCAAGGGAAGCAGGTCTTCATGAAACCCATGGTCGACTGGGATGGCATGTTCACGCAACAACACATCGGTACTGAACTGTTCGTCGGTATCGCATCCGCGGACCACCCGGCCTTGTCGCTTCAACAAGACGGCTAGACTCGCCATGCCGGTTCCTTTGATCCCCACCAGATAACAGGTAGGTGACTTGGTATCCATGCAATTCCCTTCCAACGATAAAAAAAGACTGCCGTTTCGGGCAGTCTCATTCCCAAGGATAATCCTCAGTTGGCGGCAGTTGCCTTGAGATGGGCGTTGCAGGGCTTGCAAACCTTGACCTTCTCACCGTCAACAGTCACTTCATACATAACCTTGACTTCGGTTCGCTTGCAAACGGGGCACTGACCACGTCCATGGTTCACTTCGCTCCTGATACCACTGCCTCTATGTGCTTTGGACATATACTCTACTCCTTACAGGTTCAAACGTTCTACCGTTTGACTATATAGTGGGGGGGAAGGCGTGTCAAGTATGGAAAAGGGCGCATGCCATGCACCAAATCAAGTGTTTTCAACCGCTTACATCCTGCACACTTTTTTTCATCATTTCTGTTTCCTGCAGCATAGCTACTTCCATCGCCCTTATTTCTTCCATGGAGAATGGATTACCAACAATCAGCAACCCTGCAACAACAATCTGATTCCTCCCTCATTCTAGATTCAGCCAAGTTTCAGGTGACAAACATCTCTATATAATGCATTGACTTATGTACTGTCATACAGTAGGATGAGCCAATCTCGGGAGATCAAGCTTGGGCTGGGCCTTATCGGCAGCAGAGGTATCTGTGGGACTCCCCCGGACTCAAAGACTGAGACCGGACCTACACCACACAAAGGATGGTCACCCATGCATGAACGTGCCATTCGCTCACTTACCGGACTATCGCAATCACAAGTCGCCCAACGACTCGCCACCTACGGACACAACACGCTCCAACAAGCAAAAAAACGAGGGATGGGCCACATAATTCTCTCGGTTGTGCGGGAACCCATGTTCCTGTTGCTCATCGCCTGTGGAACCCTCTACCTGATCATCGGGGAACCACAGGATGCCCTGATGCTGTTGCTTTTTGTCATCATTATGATGGGCATCACCATTGTGCAGGAAGGGAAAACCGAAAAGACCCTGGAAGCGCTGCGCGACCTATCCAGCCCACGGGCGATGGTCATCCGGGACGGAGAACGCATCACCATTGCAGGACGGGACGTCGTACCTGATGACATCGTAGTCCTTTCCGAAGGCGAACGGGTTCCTGCTGACGGAGTCGTTCTCTGGGCGGCGAATCTCAGCATCGACGAATCGCTGCTCACCGGTGAGTCGGTCTCGGTGACCAAGCAGGCGGTCGAAGGGTATGCGGATTCCGATTGCCCCATGCAACGTCCCAATGCAGAATCCTCACTGTTCGTCTATGCAGGCAGCCTGGTAGTCGGCGGACAGGGAGTGTACCGGGTACGAAGCACCGGAAGCAACACCGAGATGGGAAAAATCGGGGAATCGCTGCAGTCGCTCGACCGTGAAGATACAGCCTTGCAACGGGAGACCAACAAGATAGTACGGCTCTTCTTTGTTATCGCCGCCGTTCTCTGTCTCTTGATCATCGTGGTCTACGGGCTAACCCGTGGGAACTGGTTGGAAGGAGTACTCAGCGGCATTACCTTGGCTATGGCCATGCTCCCCGAGGAATTTCCCGTGGTGCTGACCATATTCCTTGCCTTGGGAGCATCAAGAATTTCCCGAAAACATGTACTTGCCAGACGCATGCATGCAGTGGAAAGCCTCGGTTCGGCGACCGTGCTGTGTTCCGACAAAACCGGGACGATCACACAAAACAAAATGCAGGTGCAACAACTCTGGGCCGACGGCGAACGGTTCATCCAAGATCCCCAAAAGAAGAAAACCGTCCCCGAATCTTTGCACCCCCTGATCGAATACGGCATACTGGCCAGCCGGAAAGACCCGTTCGATCCGATGGAGAAGGCGTTTCTTGAAGTGGCAGACCAGAAATTGATCGATGTACTGCATGTACATCCCTCTTGGGATATCGTACGGGAATACCCGCTCTCCCAAGGATTTTTCAGTGTCACCAATGTTTGGAAAAATGAAACGGCAAAGACCTATGAAGTAGCGGCAAAAGGGGCTGTGGAAACCATCATGGATATCTGCCATCTGGACGAAGAAGCCCGTTCGGCCATCTTTGAGGAAGTATCCGATATGGCCGGCAAAGGACTGCGCATCCTCGCCGTGGCAAAAGGTACCTACGCAAAGGGAGAAGCACTGCCGGAAAGTCAGCATGACTTCGACTTTGACTTCCTCGGCCTTGTTGCACTGGCCGATCCCATCCGGCCTACAGCCTCCGAGGCGATTGGCTTGTGTCATCAGGCAGGCATCCGGGTGGTCATGATCACCGGCGACTATCCGCAGACGGCAAGCAATATTGCAGGGCAAATCGGACTGGACAATCCATCGATGGTCATGACCGGTATGGAGCTGGAAACGCTCGAGGATTCGGTCTTGCAGGAAAAGTTGAAACATTGCAATGTATTCGCCCGGGTCATCCCCGAGCAGAAACTGCAATTGATCAAGGCCTTGAAGGCAAACGGGGAACGGGTCGCCATGACCGGAGACGGAGTGAATGACGCCCCTGCACTCAAGGCATCCGACATCGGCATCGCCATGGGTCAACGGGGAACCGATGTCGCCAGGGAGGCCTCCTCACTGGTACTTTTGGATGATGATTTCTCCTCCATTGTTTGGGCGGTAAGAATCGGACGACGCATCTTCGACAACCTGCGCAAGGCCATGGCCTATATCGTCAGCGTCCATATTCCGATTGCAGGCATGTCGATCATTCCGGTGCTCTTCCAGTGGAAGGAATTGGCGTTGCTGCCGGTACATATCGTATTTCTTGAACTGTTGATCGATCCGGCTTGTTCCATCGTCTTCGAATGTGAAGAGGAAGAAGCCGGGGTCATGCAACGCACACCAGCATCCTACGCCTCGTCGCTGTTCAGCAGATCCATGTTGTTCATCAGCTCGCTGCAAGGATTGGTCTCCCTTTTGTTTGTGCTATGCACATGGTTCGGATTCAAGTATGCAGGCTTTTCGCTCGAAGCACAACGGACGGGTAGTTTCATCACCCTGATCATCTCAAATCTTGCCTTGATCCTGACCAACCGGTCCTGGACCGAACGCATCAGCAAAAGCTTCAGACACGCAAATGCGGCGTTGGGATGGGTCATGTCGGCCGCTCTGATTTTCCTGGCCTTGGTGATCAGCATCAGGCCGTTGCAGCAGGTGTTTCACTTCGCATCCATCCCTCTCTGGGCGATCGGGGCAGCCACCCTGTCCGGTATGCTCTCCATCGTTTGGTTCGAATTGTACAAAAGTCTGAAAGGACGATCCCGAAATTGAGTTCAGAGCATCAGCGTCGCTCCCACCTGGAAGGTTGGATCGGCGCTGGAATCCTGCTTCAGATACCAAGCGGTGGGAATACCATACGAACAGATCAGATTGAAGGTATCCATGCGTATGATCAAGCCGAAGGTTTGGAATCCATTCGCCAGATCGATGCTGAGCAGGTCCGATGGGGTTGCCTTGGGTTCCCGGTAACCGGTCAAGAAACTGATCGTCCAGGTCGGGAGCAATTGCAGCTTCATCGAAAGACCGGCACGAAACTGCCGGTCCTCATTGGAACTGATATTGAGCAGATCAACGGCTGCCTCAATCTTGAACAGATGCAATTGGTTGTCTCCATCGTAGGTGGGAGAACTGAAGGAGAAACCCCAATCCATGGTTTTGAGCAAGGAATCGAAACTGATGACCAAAGGATTGTCGCTGCTCGAATACGCAAATTGGTTGGTTACCACCCCCATTTTGAACCAATGATAATCAAGCAACAACCCAAGGCCGAACGAAACACTGCTTTGGTTGTCAACCGGTTCATATGAACCGATCGCTGTCTGGATGAAATAGTCCAGCAACAACCGGTCTGCACCAATTTCAACGGTATTCCGTTCGCTCTGCCCCAGCGCCTTTGCCGTCAGACCAAAATACAACGGGGCCTTTCCGGTTGCCCAATCAAATTGGAACAATGTATTTCTTTTACCCGTATACTGGGTGTAATCGGCAAAATCCACTCGATTCTCCAGTGCATTCCGATTCTGGATGGAGAAAGCCAAGCTTCCTGCTGTGAAAGCGAGCGCCCAGTCGGACTGAGGATGCTCAAGCAATGGATTGGTGAGATGGTTGCTGAAATTGGACTGCAAAAATGCATCCTCATAGCGAATTGCCGCGACGAAGGAGGATGACCGGTCTTGTTGCATAGCCAGCAACGCTGGATTCGCTGCGAAGGAATCCGGTGCGTAGTCCAAGGATAGACCCGCTCCAGCCATAGCCCAGGCTGAGGTGGATACACTGTCCAACGGAAATGCGACCAAGCTGCCCACCAGGACGAGCACAACCAGAAGGGTCATCAACACTCGCTTCATCTTCATTACCTTCTCCTCGGCAAAGCATAGCAAAAATTCGACGGACGGGCCAGAACAACAGTCCTGTTCGGCTATTGTAGTGCACAGGTTGTGCTGGTACCATACAGACTATGAAAACGTTACGGTCACTATTGAGCGCAATCGGCATATATGACGAACGCGTACCCCAGGAACTCACCATCCAATCTATCTGCCAACATTCAGGTCAATGCACGCCCAATTCGGTATTTTTCGCCTTCACCGGCCTCCACACCAATGGAAATCTCTATATCCGACAAGCCATCGCCAACGGAGCGGTCTGCATCATCAGTGAACAGGAAATCCCTGTGCTTGCACAATCCAGAGAGATTTTCATTTATCAAGTCGAGCAAAGCCATCGGCTGTTCGCCCTCATGTGCGCCAGCTTGTATGACGATCCACAGAATACACTTGCCATCATCGGGGTCAGCGGCACGGACGGCAAAAGCACAACCTGCGACTACCTCCACCAAATCCTCAGCAAGGAAGGGAATACAACCGGGCTTTTGACAACTGTCAGTATGGACGACGGCTCGGGAAAAGTCGATTCCCCGTATCGACAGAGTACGCCGGAGCCTGACCAACTGTACGCATTCCTTCACCGTTGTGTCCTCAACAAAGTTTCCTTCGTCGTATTGGAATGCACCAGCCATGCACTGAGTGACACATTCAGCCGTCTTGCAGGCATTACATTCATCGGTGCGATTGTCACCAAAGTCACCAGCGAACATCTGGAATTCCACCATAGCCTGGAAGCCTATACCCAGGCCAAGGTGAATCTTGTCCGAGCCCTGAAAAGCGACGGGGTTCTGATAAGCAGCACGGACAATCTCAAATTGGACGCATTCCTTGAAGCATTGCATGACAGGCAATCAGCCATTGTGCTGGGCCGAGATGTTCCGATGCGCATTGAATACATGCATTATCATGGCGTCATCGTAGAGGTGCTCGGACGGCGGATCCAAACTCCGGTACTCCTCCCCAGTCTTGCGACCAACGCACTTTTGGCGACCTTCTGTGCAAGCTCGGTACTGGGCATCGAGCCGAATAGATTGCTGGATCATCTTGTCACGCTGCAACCGGTCAAGGGACGGATGCAGATCGTGGACAATCTCCTTGGATTACGGGTCATCATCGACTTCGCCCATACCGCGGATGCCTATGAAGGGATCTTTCGCTTTGCCAGCCGGACCAGTGAAGGCGGTGATATCATCGCCGTTTTCGGATGCGCAGGAGAACGAGACACCTCCAAACGTGCGCCGATGGGCAGAATAGCCAATAAATACTGCTCCACCATCATCCTGACCGAAGAGGATCCCCGCAAGGAAGGAAACCAAGCCATCTTCAGCGACCTACGCTTTCTGATGCACAACAATGCCTGCACCGTCTGGGAAATTGAAGACAGGCGGGCGGCAATCCGCAAAGCCCTGTCCATCGCACAAAGCGGAGACACCTTGTTGTTTCTGGGCAAGGGCCATGAGACAAGCATAGAACGAGAAAACGGAAAAATTGCCTGGGATGAACTCGAAGAGGTACACAGCGCTCTTCGCGATGAGGAGGAAAAGAGAACATGCAGGTAGCTCTCGTCTATGGCGGTCGTTCCACCGAACATGAGGTTTCAGTTTCCAGTGCACGAGCCATGCTCACCACCCTCAGGGAGGCCGGTCATACCACACTCATCATCGGCATCAGTCTCGAAGGTATCTGGTATCTGCAGCACGACTGTGTCAATTTTCCGGTGGACACAACCCGGCCCTTGTATCTCAAACCAGGAGAGGGAGTGTTTCTTGACGAGAAGAAACTGAACATTGAGGTAGTGTTCGCCACCACCCACGGGCATGGCGGAGAGGATGGAAATCTGCAGGGACTCTGCTTGTTGTGCAACCTTGCACTCTGCGGCTGTGACACGGTAAGCAGTGCATTGGGTATGTATAAGGCTTTGGCCGCAGCGGTGTTTCAGGCAAACCACATCCCCACTGTACCCACAGTCCTCATCACAGAAGTCAATCGGAAGGACCTCAATGATGCGTTCTTCGCAGACCTCGTTTCCCGCCTCGGTCCCCATCTGTTCATAAAACCTGAGGATGGGGGATCATCGGTGGGAGTGCATTCCCTCAGGAACGCAGACCTGAATCGTTTCAGAGAAGCAGTGAAAACAGCGTTTCAGTACAGCGAGCGGGTCTTGGTCCAAACCATGGTCGATCCAATGGTTGAAGTCGAATGCGCCGCCCTGCATTTGGAGGATGGGAATCTGGTCATTGCAGGTCCCGGCAGAGTCATCGATCCTGCCAGGGAAGAAGCGGGCTTCCTCAGTTATGCCCACAAATACGGTCCCATCAATACCGCGCACATCCAGATTCCCAGTGGACTGGATGCAACCATCGAGGAGGCTATACGCAGCTATGCACGGGCAGCGTTTGCTGCGATCAAAGCTGACGGCTATGCCAGAATCGATTTCTTCGTCAGTAATTCAGACATTTATCTGAATGAAATCAATACGTTCCCGGGCATGACCGCAACCAGCCACTTCCCTGCCTTGATGGCATCGCAAGGCTATGACATGGTTACGGTGGTGAACCATCTCATCTCTGATGCACAAACAAGATTCAGGCATGAAAGAAATCGGATCTATCTTCCACCAAAGGAATAAGCAAATGCAACCGGTCATTTTCCATGTCGATATGGATGCATTTTACGCTGCCATCGAGGTACTTGACCACCCTGAATACAAGGGCAAGTGCCTGATCATCGGAGGTCTGAGCAAACGTTCGGTGGTGTCTACCGCCAGTTATGAAGCCCGTACATTCGGGGTACATTCGGCCATGCCGATGACCCAAGCCCTCCGCCTCTGTCCGCATGCCTTGGTAGTGAAACCAAGAATGGAACGTTACAGCCAGATGAGCGGCAAGGTCATGGAAATCCTTCGTCAGTTTTCCAGTGATGTCATGCAGATTTCCATCGATGAAGCCTTCCTGGATATGAGCGGGACCAACCGGTTGTTCGGGCTTCCCCGCCAAGCAGGAGAACGCCTGAAGGCAGAGGTGCATGCACAAACGGGTCTGACGATCAGTGTAGGCATCGGACCTAGCCGTTTCATCGCAAAGATGGCAAGCGACTACGATAAACCGAACGGGCTGTGCAGGGTATCGCCCGGCAAGGAACAGGCCTTCATCGATGCGGTGGGATTGAAAAAACTATGGGGCGTCGGGAAAGTCACCCAAACCATGCTTGCAAAGCATCACATCACCACTACAGAAGAACTCCGGTCTTACAGCGAAACAACCTTGGAAAATCTCTTCGGGCGGAGCATGGGACACTTTCTGTATCTGGCCGGCCGGGGAATCGATCCGGGCATATTCAAGGAAGAGTCCAAGAGCCATTCCATCTCAACTGAAACAACATTCATCGAGGATGTAACGACCAAGGATGTATTGGAGCAAACGCTTTTGGCCATGAGTCACGAGATCATGTTCCGTGCCTTGGAGGAAAAACAGATGGGTCGGACAATAGCTTTGAAACTCCGTTTTCCCGACTTCACCACCACATCCATCCAGATTACCCCGCAGTCGAATCTGTACAGTGCAGAACAAATCTATCATTATGCCCTGCAGATGCTCCAGCAAAAATGGCAGGAAGGAACTCCCTTGCGCTTGATCGGACTCGGTTTGCATCAACTCTACAGCGGGGATCGACCTTTGCAGGAAGAACTGTTCGCCGATCCGTATGAGAAAAAACGGAAGCTGGAGCAGGTGGTGCTCCAGCTTCAGAAACAAGGCAAATCGGTGTGTAAGGCGACAAACCTCAAGTCCGTTGAGGAATGACCACCCTAGGGCAACATCCCTACTGCAGCAACTGCTCTAGATCCGCTGTTGTTCGTGACCGTCGGTACAACGGAGTACGATCTTGCTGATAGAGTGGATGCTGTTCCTCCAAGGTCGGCTTGTGCTCCTTCTTTGCATACAGCACTCCCAACGGGAAGGGGACATCCTCCATAGCCTTGGCCATGGCTGATGCTTTGTCAGTCTTGTCATAGTGCTCATCCAATACATACGTATTCTGTTTGTACCATCCATAGGTGTTGATCTTATTGAACGATACACAGGGATCGAAGATGTCAACAAGTGCATATCCGTTGTACGCTATCGCCTCCTTGATCACCTGCTTGGTCAATTCACTATTTCCCACGAATGTCCTGGCGACAAATGGTGCATCCAGACTCAACGCCACCGCCAAGGGGTTGAAAGGTTCAAGAATCACCCCTTCGGTCTGAATAGGGGTGACGAACCCTTTCCCGCTGGTCGGGGATGCCTGGCCTTGGGTAAGGCCGTACACCATGTTGTTGTGTACCAGATGCACGATATTCGGGTTGCGTCGGATGGTATGGAGGAAGTGGTTCCCCCCTTCGCCGTACATATCTCCGTCACCCCCTTCGGCAATGACCAGCAGTTCCGGATTGGCCAGCTTGACAGCGGTGGCAACCGGAAGTGCGCGACCGTGCAACCCGTTGAAGAATGAAGTGTTCACGTACTGGGGCATCTTGGCCGCCTGACCGATGCCGCTGCTGAACACCAGGTTCTTCGGATCGAGATCCAGCTCCTCCAGGCTTTCCTTGAGCAGCTGCAGCAAGATGAAATTCCCGCAACCGGGACACCAAGCGATATCAGAAGAAAAATCATATCGTGTCTGTTTCATGCGAGTACCTCCGAAAAGGATTCGACCAATTGCTCCACGGCAAAGGGACTACCGTTGTACTGCAGGATGGTCTTGTCAAAGGTGATGCCCGTCTCGCGACGAATGAGCTGGGCGAATTGTGCAGAGGCATTGTTTTCCACAATGACCAAGGTCTTGGCCTTTTCCAGAATCCTTCGGGTCTCCTTCGGTAATGGATAGACCTGGGGAAAGAATGCGAAGGCAAACCCAGGATGGCCGAGTTGCTCGACAGCCTCGGCGATGACCGGATAGGAAGAACCCCAACCGACCACCAATGTGCTGTAATCCTTTGCTCCAACCAGCCTGACCGGGACATCCTGATAGGAAGATACCTTGCGAAGCCGTTTGTCCATCTGTTGGACACGGACCGTTGCACTTTCGGTGATTCTTCCCCCTTCTGTATGCTCATCACTATCCACACACACAAAACCGTCACCATATCCAGGAATTCCTCGGGGCGACAGCCCTGATTCGGTGAGCGCATACCGTTGGTAGTCGGTTTTCGTCTTGATGATATGGTTGTGTACCGTGAACTTGGAGAAATCAAGGGGCGAAAGCAATCCCTCGCTGTCCAAAAAATGTTGATCGGTAAGGACAAAAACCGGAATCTGGAAGGCATCGGCAGTCTCGAAGGCGTGGTAGGTTAGATTTACCCCATCTTCATAGGTACCCGGTGAGAGGATAACCCGGGGGAATTCTCCATGACCGGCATACAGGGCAAGGTTCAAATCCCCTTGCTCGGTACGAGTGGGAAGACCGGTCCCCGGGCCGGGCCGCTGGGCAAGGTGCACCACCACAGGAGTCTCGGTGACCCCGCTGAGACTGATGCCCTCAGTCATCAAGGCAAAACCTCCTCCACTGGTGGTCACCATACTGCGCGATCCTGCATACCATGCACCCAAGGCCATGTTGATGGCTGCAATTTCATCCTCTGCCTGTTCCACCAGCACCCCATGACTGCGTTCATGTTTTGCCAGATATGCCAATACAGTGGTGGCCGGTGACATGGGATACGATGCGACAAAACCCAATCCACCGCTCAAAGCCCCGATGCCGATGGTCTCATATCCCTTGACTGCATGCATCGACAGCACCTGCTTATCCTTTTCCACCACAAAGCGTGTACCGCTTTTCTGCGCCTGCTCAAGTCCCATACGGAAGGATGCTTGATTCTTTTGTACAATCTCCTCCCCTTTCGCGGCGAATTGACCAGCGATCAGGGAAAGGGCGATCGATTCATCACAACCGAAGACCCCGCTGAGAAATCCATTGAAAAAATTATTTGAATAAATTGAATTGCCGAGCTCCTTCATCAGATCCATGACCGGAAGGGCAAGCAACTTGCCCTTGGTCGGTTCACTGGTGATGTAGGCTTCCTCCCCGATGATCAGGGTATGTGCATCGATACGGTCCAACAATCGGCTCAGGCCATTACGACTGAGCACGACCAACAGATCGATCCTGGTAATGAATGCTCCGACCGAACGGTCGGAAATCCGAATTTCGCTGGTATTGTTTCCCCCTCGCACCCGAGACATAAACTCCTTGGCGATGAAGGCATGGTATCCACTCTTTTGTAAAAGGACCATGAACAACGACTCTATCGTCTTCAGTCCTTGCCCGGCTTCTCCGGAAAGTACAACGCTATACGATCGTCCATCCATAGATATACTCCTTATCTGATATGCATAGAGTATACCCGATAATTATGTTTTTGAAAACTATATTGCATCAAATAATCATACTCCTTACTAAATCACTGTTTTTTCATACACCAATCAGCAGGCTTTGCAACCTGGCACCAGCCACTGTCCCTGCTGTCCTGCTACAGCAGGGTAAGAGAGGGAAATCTAGGTATTAAGAAATCGCTTGATCAGCTGAATCGAGAGAAACAGCAAGAACAGGATGAAGACCTGCAGAGCAGGCATCCAAGCAAGACCAAGCACCAAGGCAAGCAGGCCGAAGAGGGGTGGAGTCACCGTACTGCCCACATAGGCGGCGGCCATCTCTAAACCGATGATCCTCTGGCTCTGCTCCACACCGAACCGTCGGGGTGTCTCATGGATCATGCTCGGGAAAACAGGGGCGCAGCCGAGACCGAGCAACAGGAGTGAGAATCCGCTGGTTTGCAGGGAAGAGAAAAAGAGAAGCATGATCCCGACCAGGCAAACGAGTAACCCGCCCTTGATCAATGCAGTATTGGAAAGGCGAAACGATACAAACCCGCTGAGCATCCTGCCTGAGGTGATGCCCAAAAAGAACAAGGAACCATAGAATGCAGCTTCAGTGGCATCGAGGGCTTTGACCTCCACCAAGTAACTGACCGCCCAAAGTCCGGTCGATACTTCCAATGCACAATAGAGGAAGAAGCCAAGCATAGCGAGGGCAAGAGCACTTTGTTTCACCGGTTCTTGTTCTGGTTCTGAAGCATGTCCGACAAGATCGGGCTTGTGCGGGGCTTCCCATCGCCGAATTGAGAGTAGCAGAACAACCACCAGGATCAGCTGAAAACCTCCCAACAACCGATATCCGAAACGATAGCTGTACTGCAAGCTGAGCACCATTCCCATGACCAACGGACCGGTACTTGCCCCAAGTCCCCAGAAGGAGTGCAGCCAATTCATATGTCGGGCTTGATAATGCAATGCCACATAGTTGTTCAAAGCTGCATCGACTGAGCCTGCTCCGAGCCCGAGAGGGACAGCCCAAAGCAACAATACAGGCAGATTCGGGGCGAAGGAAAATCCCAACAGGGCAAGAGCGGTCAGGAACACGCTGACCAACGTGACTTTGCCGGTTCCATAGCGGTAGATCAGGCGGTAACTGTTCAAAGCTGAAACAACCGTGCCGACCGAAACCACTGCTCCGATGAAGCCCGCACTGTACAATGGCAGACCGAGATCCTGGCGCATAACCGGCCAGATACTCCCCAACACCCCGTCAGGCAGCCCAAGGCTGATGAAAGCCAGATAAATGATCAGAAGCAGCGGCATCTCAGACTCCCGCACCCAGGAAATAGAACGTCACCAAAAGAGCAAGCAACACCCGGTAGATGCCGAACACGGAAAAATCATGCTTACGCACGTAAGCGACCAACGCCTTGATGCACACCAAAGAGACGAGGAACGAACTGACAAAACCGACGAATAAGATTGCGTACTCCTCGGCAGAATAGGAGAATCCGAGTTTAAGCAATTTCAACAAGGAGGCTCCGGCCATGACGGGAATTGCCATGAAAAAGGAGAACTGCGCCGCCACCTGACGTTCCATGCCGATGAGGATGCCTCCCAGAATGGTGGAGCCCGATCGGCTGGTTCCCGGCACCAAGGCAAGCATCTGGAAACATCCGAGCAACATTGCATCGGTATAGGTGACCGATTCAAGGGTTTTCACCCGCTTTTGCCGTTTGGCCCAAGAGCCTTTCTCCAGAATGATGTACAGCACCCCGTAGACAAACAAAGAAGCGGCAATGACCTGCCAGCGATGGAGCTTCTCTTCAACGAATGAGTCGAACAATATCCCGATCACACCGGCAGGAATGGTGGCAATGAGCACCTTGAGCCACAACACGTAGGTTTGTGTACGCTCCTGCACTCCTTTCTTGGGGGAGAAAGGGTTGAGGGTGGAAAAATACAGGATGATTACCGCAAGAATCGAGGCCAGTTGGATGATGACCATGAACAATTCCTTGGCTTGGGCGCCCAGACCCAGGTGCAAAAACTCATCCAACAACAACAGGTGCCCGGTCGAACTGATCGGCAGCCATTCGGTGATTCCCTGCACTACTCCCAATACCAATGATTTTACCAGTTCCCAAGCCATACACTCCTCCCTGTCGGTGCAAGTCTAGAATAAAGCGACCGCCATTACAAGCTTGGTTAATTCAATCACCATCACCTGCTGTCTCTTGTACTGATTTCCTCCAAGTGGTAGATTTGCCCGTAGGGGGATGTTCCATGGCTTTACATATCGTACTGTTCGAACCAGAAATTCCACAGAATACCGGCAACATCGCCCGTACCTGTGCCGCAGTGGGAGCGACACTGCATCTGGTGCATCCCTTGGGCTTCAGTCTCCAGGAAAAATACCTGAGACGGGCGGGATTGGATTATTGGCCGCTGCTTACCTTGGTGGAATATCCCAATGTTGAAGCATTCTTCGCTGAACACCACGATAAGAATCTTTATTTTTTCACTACCAAGGCACCTCGAACATACACTCAGCTCCACTATCCGCAGGAGACCTATCTCATCTTCGGCAAGGAAAGTGCGGGAATTGCCGAGGAAATCCTGGTACGGTATCCGAACCAATGCGTACGCATACCCATGCGCAGTGAAGCCAGAAGCCTGAACCTTTCCAACAGCGTGGCAGTCGCCGCGTACGAATACCTCAGACAGACCGAGTTCCCCGGCCTCAGCGGTACGGGAAATCTGCATCATCTGCACTGGGAGGAGCAAGCATGCAACAATTAGGAATCATCGGATGTGGGAATATGGGGGGCGCAATAGCCAAAAGCCTCGGCCGTGATGTCTTGGTCTATGACAGTGACCAGGCAAAGGCGCAAGCCTTCGCAAAAGAAGCCGGTCTGGTCGCAGTCGCTTCGTTGAAGGAGTTGTTTTCGCAATCATCCTGTTTGCTGCTCGCCGTAAAACCACAGATCCTTCCGTCCTTGTATCCTGAACTCAGAGCTCTTGGCAGTGATCAGAAGGCTTGGATATCCATCGCAGCAGGAGTACCACTCATGGTTTTGCATGAAGAACTCGGAACCGATGAAGTGGTACGATTCATGCCGAATATCGCAGCACAGATGCGCAGCGCGGTGACTGCAATCGCTCCCCTTGCGGGGTGCTCGGATGCCCACATCCAGTATGCCAAATCTGTTGCCGAGGCCTTCGGCAGTGCATTCTTGCTTCCCGAGAGCCAGTTCGCCGCATTCATCGGCATCAGCGGATCGGCCATTGCCTACGTATTGCAATTCTTCCATGCACTGGCTATGGGCGGTGTCGTACAAGGCATTGCATATCCACAGGCCCTGCAGATAGCCATAGACACGGCTGCCAGTGCCGTCGCCTTGGCGAAACACACGCAGAAGAATCCGGTGGAATTGGCTACCATGGTCTGTTCGGCGGGAGGAACGACCATCGAAGGCATGCAGGCTTTGGCCGAAGGCGGCTTTGATGCCACCGTCATGCAGGCTGTTCAGGCAGCCAGTGAAAAATCCCGTTTTCTGGAACAACACGCCCAAACCAATCCCAAGCAATGAGGAACCATCATGATAGATTTAAAAGAACTGAAAACCAGACGAGATGAGATCGCACAGAACATTCGAGTACGAAACATGCAGGTTGACATCGATGCGATCATCGACTTGCAGGAACGCCGCTCGCAATTGATGCAGGAAGCGGAGAATCTTCGGGCCAAGCGCAATGAAAACGCACAAAAAATGAAGGGAAAGCTGGATGCGGATATACGCGCCGCCTTGATTGCAGAAGGGAAGAACGTGAAGGAGACCATCGCCGCCGTGGAAGCGCAGCTGCAATCGGTTGAATCGGATTTCCAGATGCAAGCCAGGACCATTCCCAACTACGCACATCCACTGGCTCCCGTGGGGAAGGAAGATAAGGACAACACCGCCATCAAGTTTGTCGGAACCGTCCCGCAATTTTCGTTCAAGCCGCTCGATCATGTACAACTTGCCGAAAAGCTCGACCTCATTGACTTTGACACGGCTACCCGGGTCAGCGGACCCAAGTTCTATTACCTGAAGCGCGAGGCGGTCATTCTGCAAATGGCCTTGGAACGCTATGCGATGGATATCGTTATGAAAAAGGGATTCACCCCGTTCATCACGCCGGATATCGCCAAGGAAGAGATCCTTGCGGGGATCGGTTTCAATCCCCGGGGCGAGGAAAGCAACATCTACACCATTGAGGGGACCGACTCCTGTCTGGTGGGAACAGCTGAGATCACCTTGGGCGGATACTATGCGAACCAAATCCTTGAAATGGACCAACTACCGATCAAAATGGCAGGACTCTCCCACTGCTTCCGACGCGAAGCCGGTGGTGCCGGTCAGTATTCGAAGGGGTTGTACCGGGTGCATCAGTTCTCCAAACTGGAAATGTTCATCTATTGCCTTCCCGAACAGTCCGATGCATACCACCAACTCCTGCTTGAGATAGAAGAGGAGATTTTCGGTGGTCTCGGCCTTGCCTACCGGATCGTCGATACCTGCACCGGAGATCTCGGAGCCCCCGCATATCGAAAGTTCGACATCGAGGCATGGATGCCAGGCCGTGGAGACAACGGAGAATACGGGGAGGTGACCTCCACGAGCAACTGCACCGATTACCAGGCTCGTTCTCTTTCCATCCGATACAAGGATGCCGAAGGCAAAAACCAGTTCGTTCATATGCTCAATGGAACCGCCATTGCACTGAGCAGGGCCATGGTCGCCATATTGGAGAACTTCCAGACTGAGGATGGATCGATTCGCATCCCTGATGCGTTGGTCCCCTACACCGGGTTCTCCAAGATATCCCGTTCATAAGGAAGGAAACATGCATACAAGCGCCCTGATCACCGATTTTTATGAATTGACCATGATGCAAGGATACTTCGAACAGAAGCATAATCCGCAAGTAGTGTTCGACATGTTCTACCGTACCAATCCGTTTGAAGGGGGATATGTCATTTTTGCCGGTTTGCATGATTTGATCGACAAGTTGCAATCATTGTGCTTCAGTGATGACGATATCGAGTATCTGGGCAGTTTGGGTACCTTTTCTTCAGAATTCCTGGCCTATTTGCGGGAATATCACTTCGGTGGCGATGTCTATGCGATGGATGAAGGCCAGGTTGTATTCCCCGGCGAACCGCTTCTGAGGATCCAAACCGACCTCATTGAGGCACAACTGATCGAAGGCCTTCTTTTGAACACCCTGAATTTTCAGAGTCTGATCGCGACCAAGGCTTCCCGCATGTCCTTGGCCTGTAGTCGCGGCAACCTGATGGAATTCGGATTGCGTCGTGCCCAAGGGGAGGATGGTGCTCTCTCGGCAAGCCGCGCAGCTTTCATCGGCGGCTGCCAAGTGACCAGCAACACCCTTGCGGGAAAAGCGTTCAACATCCCGGTAGCCGGCACCATGGCACACTCCTGGATCATGAGCTTTGACAGTGAACTCCAATCTTTCCGGGTATATGCACAACTGTACCCTGACAATACGGTGCTGTTGATCGACACCTATGATACGTTGGGGTCAGGAATCGACAACGCCATCATCGTAGGCTTGGAACAGAAAAAGAAAGGCAAGAAAATCGGGGTCCGCATCGACAGCGGAGACCTTTCCTATTTGCCTCGGGTCATCAGAAAGAAGCTCGATGATGCCGGACTTACGGATGCAACCATCGTGGTATCCAACGACTTGACCGAGGAAATCGTACAGACTCTTGTGCATGATGAGGTTCCGATCGACAGTTGGGGCATCGGCACCCATTTGGTCACCGGTGGAAGCCAAGCATCCCTCAACGGAGTGTACAAGCTGGCGGCAAAGGAAGGCAAAGAGGGACAGATCATTCCCACGATGAAGATTTCCAACAGCTTTGAGAAAACTACGAATCCCGGTATCAAACAAGTCTATCGCTTCTTTGACGGAGATGGTGGGGCATTAGCTGATCTTATTACCTTGGATTCCGAACAAATCGTTTCTGGTAAAAAATATACATTTTATCACCCCTTTGCTGAAGCTGACTTCTTCGAGATGCAGAGCGATCGCTACCATCGGTGTGAACCACTGTTGAGCCAGAAAATGGCCAACGGGAAGCGCATCGGAGACAAACCAAGTGTCCAGGAAATCCAAGATCTTGCCCGTAAGAACCTTGCCTTGTTCCATACGAGTTATCTCCGCCAAATCAACCCGCATATCTACAAGGTCAGTCTTTCGGCAAAACTCAAGAAATTGAAGATGGACCTGCTGGTTGCGCAACGAAGGAAGGCAAAGGAAGAGCTTTAGCGCACGGTAAACCGCAGAATGGTCTTCAGCAACTGTTCATCCCCTTGTCTTGGATGATCGAGATATATCTCCCGATGGGAAGCGCTGGTACGCGTGAGGTTCTGTTGTCGGCAAAATGCCTCCATCTTCTCAAAGCTCTGGTTCTCGGTCTCATAGGAGCCCAAGTGCAGAAGCGTAACGCATAACCCGTCGACAAGGGAACAGAGCCTGACGTTTTCCGTGGGAACCCCTTTTCTGAAGGCCACTTCGTCCCGAACCAGGGAAAATATTTGTGCATCAACCCAATCGGGCTGTGCTATCATGGCCGACCACTGCCATGTCCTCCGGTTTTCCACTTCCACCGCTGTCCATACACATTCCAAGGGAGCGACCACAAACGGTTTGTACCGATGCTGCTGACCAAATTCCTCCCGCAGACCATCGCTGATGGAAAACAGGATATCGACAGCTTGGGTATAGGCATCCTCTTCCGGATCCCCTTCTCCATCCAAAACGATGTAGTTCAGTGAAGGGACCTCCACCACTGAAGGTTCTGTTTTCGGCTGATACAGATGCTTGTACACCGACCGCAGGTCATATTGCTGCATAGAAACCTCCTTCAGAGACATTTCTCGATTGCAAGCGACAACGCTTGGGCGAGATGCTGTCTAAATTGGGGTGAACTCAGGTTTCGGGCATCCTCCTCGTTGGTGATGAACCCGACTTCCACCAACACCGAGGGCATGCGGCTTGCATTCAAAACATACAGATCCCGTTCCTTGACGCCTCGGTTGGCTGTGGTGATCAGCTGCTCGGAAAGTGTTTGGGCGAAGGTCGAGGCAACAATCAGATTGCGATGATTCAACATACGGTTGAGTCCAGTCAGGGAACTCGAGGAGAAGAGCACAAGATTTTCAAGCGGCGTCTGATCATCCAACAAAACCACGCGCTTTTCTTGGCGCTTGGTAAGAATCTCGAACCCCTTTGCATCGGGACTTTGGGCGCTATTGACATGTATGGAAACAAACAGGGAGCTTTGCAGGCTTTTCAAGGGGGTCGTGTAGGCGATGCTGCAACGCTGATCCAAACTCACATACGTATCATCGGCACGGGTCTGTACAATATTCAGCTCTGGGTGCGATACTGAAAGCAACGCAGCAAGGCGCCGCGTAATGTCAAGATTCAGATCACGCTCATAGATGGTGCCGCCGGTGAAGCTCCATGCATAGGATGCGCCCGGGTCATGGCCACCATGACCGGCATCCAGGATCACCGTCCCCACTGGATAGGAGAAGGGGTCTGTTGCCGCAGCCAATCCACATGCCAGAAATCCAAGCAGCAGGCAGACGGAGAAGAGTCTTTTCATGCGTTCTCCTTCGGCCATCGTTCACAAAGTTGATGAAAATCCAGCTTCTGAAGCCAAAGCATCCGCTTCTTGACTTCGGTTTGGTAGACTTCGTTATCTGTATATCCCTTGTATTTCCGGGCAATGTTTTTCCCGTTCACCTGCTGTACCGACAGGGCTTTGGTATAGCAACGCTCGAACCCTTGCGCTTCACTTCGGTCTTCGATCACACTCTCCCGGTCGGGGAACTGAAGCAGAAGTGAATTGCTGATCTCCACGGTGTACCCCAGCAGGTGGCAGCGGATGCCGAAATCAAGGGCTTGCCAATATTCACTATGGATGTTTTCATCGAATCCGCGCAGCCGTTGGAAAAGTGCACGATCATACAAGGCAAGACACATAACCGGATATAAGGTGGGAAGACTTTCATTCGCTTCCAAACGAGGGAAATCAGCATCCGGATCCAGATTTCGGTCCACCAGACGCGGTATGCGGCAGCAGGGAACTATTTCCCGGTATGCATTGGCAAGGGTGGCGCAGATTGCAGATGGATGATCACTTTCGGCCATGGCGGAAAAGAGCTGTTGCCCATCGAAGGTCACCAACAACGTGTCACTACGCACGATGAGAAAAAGATTGGTCCTGCATTCATTGGCTACCGCATTGATCTTTTCCCCGGTGAAGGTATGGGTGGTGAA
Source organism: Sphaerochaeta sp. (assembly GCF_050256055.1). Classification (NCBI taxonomy): domain Bacteria; kingdom Pseudomonadati; phylum Spirochaetota; class Spirochaetia; order Spirochaetales; family Sphaerochaetaceae; genus Sphaerochaeta; species Sphaerochaeta sp. The sequence goes on from NZ_JBFWIJ010000007.1 coordinate 81,098, forward strand.
GACCAAGAACGTGACATCCTTGTATCGTTCCTGCATATGGGGAATATCAAATCGCCCCTCCTGGGTCACCACATGCAGGCTGTAGTTCATAGAGAGGACATACCAGTCAAGCGCTTCTGTCAATTGCTCAGGCGTACCGCTGTCAAGCAAACCCACGGCAAGCTGCTCGGTGTTGTGCAACCGAGTGATACGCGAGCCGATTTCCTGCTTTCTGCGGTAAATCCGATAGTTATTCAACATCGTCGAGCAACACCAAATCCTCTGGACGGAAAATTACGCCCTTATGCCCTTCGCCAAGGATTGCCTCGATATCCTTGCTGCTGTGCCCTGCAACCGACGCAATGTCGGTGCTGTTGTAATAGGGCACCGCCTTGGCGAACGGTTTGCCATCGGTAGTACAAACCTGGATGACATCACCCGAACCGAATACCCCGTGTACCCGGACTACACCCTTCGGCAAAAGACTTTTTTTCGCAAGCAGTGCCTGCTTGGCCCCTTCATCGACCTCGATCCATCCAAGATGGGAGTTGTTCATGATCCAACGCTCGCGCTGGCTCAACCGAGTATCCGGATGGATGTAGGTACCCAATGGTTCTCCACCCAACAGCCGAAGCAGTGCATTCTCTTCATACCCGCTGGCGATGATCGTTCCGCATCCAGCCAAGGAAGCAATCTTTGCAGCCAGCAGCTTCGTCTTCATCCCGCCGGTGGAATAGGTGGAACCGGCTCCTCCGGCATAGGAAAGAATGGTGTCGTCGATCCTTTCGATATCACTGAGCAACTGCGCCTGATTGTCTTTTTTGGGATCAGCGGTATACAGGCCGGGAATATCGGTAAGAATGATCAAAAGATCGGCATCAATCTTACTGGCAACCATTGCGCTCATCCGGTCATTGTCCCCGAATGCAGAGCCGATTTCAGCCGTGCTGACCACATCGTTCTCGTTGAAGATGGGCACCACTCCGAGCTCAAGCAGAGTGAATACGCTGTTGCGCAGATTCACATAGGTACGTCGGTTGTTGAAGTCTTTGCGGGTGAGCAGGATCTGGGAACACACCAGCTCATGCTTTTTGCATGCCTTGCGGTAGCTGGACATCAGCAGGGGTTGGCCGATTGACGCACAGGCCTGACGCATGGCGACCTGTTTAACCGGACCTGAAAGATGAAGTTCCTTCGCCCCCATGCCGATGGCTCCGGAGGTCACCAAAAGCACTTGGTAGCCCTGTGCAACCAACGCTGCCATCTGTGTAACGATCGAATCGATGCAGGACTCATCAATCCCATCCTTGGTTGAGAGCAGGTTTGTTCCAACTTTCAACACGATGCGGGAAACTGAGGAAAGATCACGACTCATTACCGTACTCCCGACACCAAGGAAGGCCCCTCTAGCGAAAGGTCCTCATGAAAAAAGGACTGTGCATTGCCTCCACTGTAGGTTGCAACCACCTGACCCGAACCTTGGACCAGATACTTGGTGCTCATCAAGCCTTCCAAGCCGACCGGTCCGCGAGCATGAATTTTCGCCGTACTGATACCGACTTCCGCACCCAAACCGAATCTGAACCCGTCGGCAAACCGAGTGGAGCAGTTTGCAAAGACATCCGCAGAATCGACCAATGCATAAAAGCGCTTGATCGCATCCTGATTCTCGCTGACGATGGCATCGGTATGGTGAGAACCGTAGGTCTCGATGTGATCAATCGCAACCATGAGAGAATCAACCACCCTGATATTGATCTCCAGAGCTAGATATTCCATCCGCCAGTCCCCTTCCTGATAGGGTATGCAATCGATCAATGCGGCGGTACGGGCATCCCCATGCATCACCACCTTCGCTTGTTTGAATCGTTCAGCCATTCGGGGAATGAATAGGGCGGCCACATCCGCATGGACGAGCAAGGTCTCCACCGCATTGCACGCTGCAGGATACTGGGTCTTCGCATCGTATGCGATCTCTACGGCTTTGATGAGATCGGCATCCTTGTCCACATACACATGACAGATGCCGTCGGCATGCCCGAGTACGGGAATCGAGGTATGCTCCATGACATACCGTACGAATTGGTTGGACCCACGGGGAATCAACAAATCGATGTCCTCTTCCATCCCAAGCATCTGATCAACATCGCCATGACTTTCCAACAAAAGCAACCACTCATCCCCGAGCGGTGATGCCGCACACTGTTTCTTGATGCATTGCACCAACGCAGTATTGGTTCTGAACGCCTCACGACCACCTTTGAGAATGATGCCATTCCCACTTTTCAGGCACAAAGAAACAATCTGCACCAAGGCATCCGGACGCGCCTCGAAGATCATGCCGATCACCCCGATGGGAAAACTGACCTGTTCCAACAGCAAACCGTCATCAAGCAGGCGGCGCTGGCGAACCTTTCCGATGGGATCAGGCAGAGCAGCTACTTGGCGCAAGCCGAGCGCGGTGGCTTCCAATTTATCCTCGTTGAAGATCAGGCGCTTGACCAGCGCCGGTTTCTGTCCGGCTTCCTCAGAAATTCGGACATCCTCATCATTTGCCGCCTTGATCCGGGGGAATGCCTCACGCAACCCTGTTTCGATGGCGATCAGCAGGGAGTTCCTTTCTTCTGCAGTACTTGCAGAAAGATGCTTGGCGCTTTGGCGCAATGCGCGAATCTTTTGCTGTAGAGTCTCTTTCTCCATAGGTGCAATCCTTTTTTGCGATTACCCTAACAGTAAACTGAATGCAAGAAGGTATCAAGGGAGAAAGCAAAGCAAGTCAGGAGCAAATGCGATTGCATTTACAAATGTATAATGGTAAAATGCAACCAATCGCAACAGCAAGGAGCCATATCCATGAAATTACGTACGTTCTTGTGCCTTCTTTTGGTATTCCCTTCCCTTCTCTTCGCACAGGCGAATGCCGAGCAGACAATGAACCAAGGTGCTTATTACCAAGCGACCGATGCAAACAACAGGACGCTCAAACTGCCCCAAAAACCGGAACATATCTTGATCGCAGGCAAGGCGGCCATCATGCCGGCCAATGCATTGTTCCTGTTCCCTGAATCCCAGACCATGACCATCGAGTCGGCCAAGACCGACCAAGGGTTGGGCGATTTTTTCTCTTTCCTCAGACCGGATCTCGACCAAAAGCCTAGGCTTGCACAGAATGCAAGTGTCGAAGAGTTGGCAACGAAGAACAGCGATGTCATCCTGACCAAAACATCCAACTACGAGGCATTGTGCAAAAAACTTGACCAGTTGGGCATTCCCAACTATACGATGAATCTCGAAACCTATGGTCAATGGATGCACGAAATCAATGAACTGGGAAAACTTTTGAAGAATACTGCGAGAGCCAAGCAGATACTCGCCCTGTATGACCAGCGTATGCAAAAACTCACCGACACCGTCAAAGCAATACCGAAAGACCAACAAAAACGTGTGCTCATCCTGCAGGCAGATCGTACCGACAACACCTATGCGTACAAAATCGCCCCGGATTCCTGGATGCAGACCTGGATGGTACAAACCATCAACGCCATACCGGTATGGGAAGGGGCCAACACGGCCGCCAACGGATGGTCGACGGTCAGTTTCGAACAAATCGCGGCATGGGATCCCGATATTATCATCCTGGTCAACTATCGTATCGGCTCCGACCAGTATCTGAAGGCCGTCTATGATGCAAAACCCTGGGCGCAGTTGAAGGCGGTGAAAAACCATCAAGTACTGGCCAGCCCCTCGGACATGATGAACTACATCCAACCGGTTGCCTCCTGGATACTCGGACTCCAATGGATGGCCAAGACTGTCTACCCTGATCAGTTTGCCAACATGGATATGGCATCTGAGGTTGCTTCCTTCTATCGGGATTTCTACGGGATCAAAGATGAACAGAAGCTGCAGACCCTCGTCGATGCTTACCAAAAGAGCATCGCTGAAAACCAAGTATGAACGCTTCCCAATCCTATATCCTGATCCAACACAAAAGAGCTTGGCTGCTTACGTTGCTTAGCTTGGCCACGTTGTTGTTCGCCTTCCTCTTCCTATTCGCCGGCCGGTACCCTACCGCCGGCTTTTCCATTCCCTCCGATTGGTTGAAAAACCAGATGACCAGGTCCATCATCCTCAACATACGGCTACCTCGTATCCTGCTCGCCTTGCTTGCCGGTGCCATGCTCAGTGCCAGCGGTTTCACCTTCCAGATGCTCTTCTCCAACCCCTTGGTGGAACCAGGATTTTTGGGAGTAAGCCAAGGGGCGGCATTCGGAGCCGCCCTGATGATCGTATTGGGTTTTTCCAAGGGGGCGATGATACAGGCCAGTGCCACCGTGTTCGGATTGCTCGCGCTTCTCTCTTCCTATGAGTTGGCCAAACGATTTCATTTCGGCGGTTGGCTTCTCAGACTGGTCCTCAGCGGGATTGCAGTCTCCGCAATTTTTGCAAGCGCGCTGGGGGTGGTAAAGTTGGTGGCTGAACCTACCAAGGATCTGCAGGACATCACCTTCTGGATGATGGGTGGTCTGTGGAATGCCTCATGGAATCAAATTTTTTCCGTCCTCGGATTGGTCATCCTCTGTCTGGTGATTCTGTATGGATTCCGTTGGAGGATGAATCTGCTTTCCCTGCAGGAGAAAACCGCCTTTTCCGTCGGCCTCAATCCAAAACGGGACCGCATCATCCTACTGTGTGTGGCCACAATCGGAACCACTCTCACCATTTCCATCACCGGCCTGATCGGTTGGGTCGGCTTGATCACCCCCCATCTGGGCCGTAAACTCTTCGGATCGGACAGCTCGTTCAGTCTTCCCGGTTCCATGGTCCTGGGTTCTTGCTTCCTGCTGTTCTGCGATACGCTGGGAAGGACTGTGCTTCCCACCGAAATCCCGATCGGACTGTTGACGAGTTTCTTGGGATCGATCATGTTCATCATCATCCTCAGTCTCAAACATCAAGAAGGCAAAGCATGAACGCCTTATCCATCAAGAACCTCACCTATACCTACCCAGGCGGAAACCGTGCCCTCTGCGATATCAGTCTGGATATTGCACAAGGGCAGAGCGTTGCCATCCTTGGGGCGAACGGAGCAGGGAAATCGACTTTACTCGACATCCTGCTGGGGTGGAAGACTGATGACTCAGTCTTGCTCTTCGACAAGAAACTCAGTGATTATGGAAGGAAGGAACTAGGCAGAACCCTGGCTTTGGTTCCCCAGAGCGAACCATCCAATTTTTCCTTCACCCTGCTGGACTACGTCCTGTTCGGGCGGAGCCCTTATCTTTCGGAATTGGGGACCCCATCCCCGGCGGATGCACAGATCGCCTATCAGGCGCTTTGCGAAGTAGGGCTGGAGCACTATCAAGACAGAAGCATCACCAATCTGTCCGGAGGAGAACACCAATTGCTGCTGCTTGCCCGCGCCATCGCCCAACAGAGCAGCCTGTTGTTGCTCGACGAGCCTACCAGCGCATTGGACCCAGCAAACAGAATACGTGTCCTCTCAATTCTCAGAGGCCTGCACGCGCAAGGCAGAACGCTGATGTTCACCACACACGATGCCAATCTTGCCTATGCCTTGGCTACCCATGTCGCCATGCTCAAGAAGGGATCGCTTTTGTGCTTCGGCCCAAAAGAAGAGGTGGTCACCACCGAAATGCTGACCACCTTGTATGATACATCGCTGGAAGTGTGCCAGCTTGGAGAGAAAACATTTATCTATTGAGCTCCAGGGGAACGAACGAGAATTTGGTCACATCAAACAATCCCATATCGGTCAATTTATAGACTGGGATCACCGGAAGCGACATGAAACACAAGGTCATGAACGGATCGACCGAATCGGAAATATGCAACTCCTTCGTCGCGATGGCATGCAGGGACTCAAGCGTATCGGCAATCGTTTTTCCGTTTGCATAGCTCATCAAACCGGCAACCGGTTGTTCGAAGGAAGAGAGGACCACCCCCTGCTTGACAATGGACATCCCTCCGCCCAGCCTGATGAGTTCTTCAACGGCAAGCGCCATATCACCATCATTATCCCCACAGACGATGATGTTGTGTGAGTCATGGGCAACCGAAGTGGCAAGTGCACCCCCCTGCAGATCATAGCCGCGAAGCAACGCTACGGCGACATTTCCCGTCCCTTTATGCCGCTCCACTACGGCGAGTTTGACGATATCCTGCTGCGGATCATGGACCCAAAGCCCATCCTCGAGTTTGACGGTTGCTTCCCCGGCACCGGTCACCACCCCACCGGGGATGATGTCGATGACCCGTACATGCGTATCACCGAGAGCCAGCTTCAATCGATCTGCGGAAAAATTCTTAACATCCATTCTTCCGGTGACCCTTCCATCGACTGCGCTGCTATTCGGCTTAAGCATGTTCTGGTCCCGGGCAACAAGTTTTCCAGCAACATACACCTGATGCATGGTGAAATCCTGAAGATTGTCACACAGCGAGAAATCCGCCCGAAGCCCGGGGGCTATGGCCCCACGATCGGTCAGATGATAACAGTCACAGCTATTGATCGTAGCCATGCAGAGCGCCTCGATGACATCGAGACCCGCCCCAACGGCAAGTCGTACATTGTTGTTGATATGCCCTTCGGCAAGGATACTCATCGGTTGGCGGTCATCGGTACAGAAGATGCACCGCCTGCTGTTCTGAGGGGTGACGCCTCCGAGGAGATTCAATACATTATGACAGGCCGATCCTTGGCGGAGCATGACATACATGCCTCTTCTGATCCGCTCATGCAACTCCATACCATTCTCACATTCATGATCGGTATGGATCGAGCAGGCACTATACGCATCCAGATCGGCATCACTGATTGCCGGGCTATGGCCATCGATGATCTTGCCGGCTTTTCTCGCTTCCATGATTTTGTCCAGTACCAACGAAGAACCGGCGATGACGCCCGGATAATCCATCATCTCCCCCAAGCCAAGGATGCGTTCCTCCTGCAACGGTTGAATCAGATCATCTGGACCGATGACTGCCCCACTGTGTTCAAACGTGGTGGCCGGAACACAGGAGGGAACAACAAAAAAAGCTTGCAAGGCGGTATCCTTGGAGGCATCCAGCATATAGGACAGGCCATCCAATCCACAGACATTGCAGATTTCATGCGGGTCTGCAATAACGGTGGTGGTTCCGCAGGGAACGACCAGATTTGAGAATTCCTGGGGTGTGGCATGACTCGACTCGATATGCACATGGCTGTCAATGAATCCGGGGACAAGATACCTTCCGCCGGCGTCCACGATTTGTTCGGCTTCGCCGCTTCCACTCGGGGCGAACCCGGTGAAACAACCCTCGCTGACCAGCACATCCGCGTCGAACCATTCCTTGTTATATACATCCAAAACATGAGCATTGGTGATGCACAGCTGAGCTCTCTTCCGCCTTGCAGCGGTATCTACAATACTTCCCAGCATCTCTTTGGTTACCATGCGCACTCCTTTTAGCAACAAACTGCAACGTATTTGTAGTAGTGTACCACCTCACCACGATTCTTCAAGAGAAAACTTCGTATCCATTACTGGGATAATTATCGTATTTTTTAATACTTTGTATCAATAGTAAAATTTTACATTTTTAACTTTAGAGCAATAATCTCCAATATTATTTATCCACTTTATCGAAAATGTACCCCATAATTTGGTTATATAACAAATCTGACGATTTTTCTGTACGAACTGCAAACCATGCGCTAAAATGTTACTATTCAAATCATCTGCAAGGAGTGCATCGATGGAAAAGTTTTTCAAGCTCAAAGAACGAAAAACAAACGTCAAGACTGAGATCATGGCAGGTTTAACCACCTTCCTTACCATGGCCTACATTCTTGCCGTCAACCCCGGCATCCTTTCCAACGCTGGAATGGATTTCTCAAAGGTATTTGCAGCAACTGCAATTGCCTCTGCAATCGCAACCTTGGTTATGTCCCTGTTGGCTAACCTCCCGTTCGCTCTCGCCCCCGGTATGGGACTGAACGCCTTCTTGGCTTTCACCGTCGTCCTCGGCATGGGGTACAAATGGGAGTTCGCACTGACCGCCGTTTTCGTTGAAGGTATCATCTTCCTGATCCTGACGGCTGTGAACATCCGCGAAGCCATTGTCAACAGCATTCCGGCAAACATCAAGAAAGCAATAGGCGTTGGTATCGGTCTGTTCATTGCCTTCATCGGCATGCAGAACGCCGGCATCATCACCAACAATGATGCAACCCTCGTCGGGCTGTCCGCCGATTGGTTCAAGGGAGCTCCCGGTCTTGCCATGCTCGGTTTGTTGATCACCGGTGTCCTGTTGGCATACAAAGTCAACGGCGCGCTTCTGATCGGTATCATCATCACCACGATCATCGGCATTCCGTTCGGCCTGACCAAATATGCCGGCGGTTCCTTCGTTCCTCCAACCCCATACTTCTTCCCGTTCGATTTCTCCGGAATCCTGAGCATTGATTTCGTCATTATCATGTTTACCTTCTTGTTTGTTGATATGTTCGACACAGTCGGAACCTTGATCGGATGCACCACCAAGGCCGGCATGATCGCAAAAGACGGATCAATCCCCAACTGTAAGGAAGCTCTGTTTGCTGACGCAGTCGGTACCACCGTGGGTGCTGTCCTGGGAACCTCCACCGTCACTACCTTCGTGGAATCCTCTGCCGGTGTCGTGGAGGGTGGACGCACCGGTCTGACTTCTCTGGTTGTCGCCATTCTCTTCCTCCTTTCGCTGTTCCTCGAACCGTTGTTCGGTTCCATCCCCAGTGCAGCAACCGCTCCGGCTCTGATCATCGTCGGCGTCATGATGATGACCCCGGTCACCGAAATCGAATGGACCGAAATGACCGAAGCCATCCCGGCATTCCTTACCATCATCTTCATGATCGTTGCCTACAGCATCGCCGATGGTATCATGTTCGGTATCATCTCCTTTGTGTTGATCAAGCTCTTTACCAAGAAGACCAAAGAGATTTCCAAGATGACCTGGGTTGTTTTCGCCCTGTTCGTCCTGAAGATTCTGTTCAGCGCAATCTGACGTTACTTCACCTTGCCTATGCTGGACCTCAAGAATGGGGTCCAGCTTTCTTTTGCGCTACCAAGAGCAAGATTTCTCAGCTACAATGCAAAGCAAGGAGTATGTGATGCGAAGCAATTATTCATCGCTCGATATAGGCGCCGTCTATTTGGTAACCGGGGCGGCCGGTTTCATCGGATTTCATCTTGCAAGGCGCCTATTGGGCCTGGGGTGCACGGTCATCGGAGTCGACAATCTGAATGATTATTACGAGGTCAGTCTCAAGGAAGAACGTCTGAGACTTCTCTCTCACGAACACTTTCTCTTCTATAAAACCGACCTGGCAAACAAACAAGCACTCGACGAAATCTTTGAACGGCATCACATTGCCTATGTGGTCAACCTGGGTGCACAAGCCGGGGTCCGCTACAGCATAGACAATCCGTACGCGTACCTGCAGTCCAATCTGGCGGGTTTTTTGAATATCCTGGAAGCATGCCGTCATCACGAGGTCAAGCATCTGGTCTATGCATCATCCAGTTCCGTCTATGGACTGAACAGCAAAATCCCCTACTCCACCTCTGATCAGGTCGACCATCCGGTCAGCCTGTATGCCGCAACGAAGAAGTCCAACGAGCTCATGGCCCATGCATACACCCACTTGTACCAGATCCCTTCCACCGGCCTCCGTTTTTTCACCGTCTATGGTCCCTACGGGAGACCTGATATGGCCTATTTTTCTTTCAGCAAACGAATAATGGAGGGAAAATCCATCAAGGTGTTCAATCATGGCGACATGTATCGTGATTTCACCTACGTCGATGACATCATCAGCGCACTGCAGCGCATCATCCCCAATCCTCCCGTAAAGAATTCCTTCGGAGACCAATACAAGGTCTACAACATCGGAAACAACAAACCGGTCAAGTTGAGCCGATTCATTGAGATTCTTGAACAAACCCTGGGAAAAGAGGCGGTTAAGGAATACCTTCCGATGCAAATGGGCGATGTCTACCAAACCTACGCAGACGTCACCGATTTAATACAGGACTTTGATTTCAGGCCAGATACCCCCCTCGAAGAGGGCTTGGCAGCATTCGCCTCCTGGTTCAAGCCATATTATGGGTATTAGTCACAGACATTGACCATGACTTCTGCTAGAATAGGGCTATGTATGATGTCCTGATCGTAGGCTCCGGTGCCGGAGGGTTGTTCGCCAGTGCAAATCTGAGGACACACAACGCGCTTCTGCTCGACCAATCTCCGCAACCGGGGAAAAAGTTGCTGATTACCGGAAGCGGGATGTGCAACCTTACCAATACGCTTTCCCCAAAGGCGTTCCTTGCACATTTCGGAGGCAAGGACCAACGCAACTTTCTCTTGCCTGCCTTGGAGAATTTTCCGCCTGCAAGCTTACGAAAGTGGTTCGAGCAACGTGGCCTGGCGTTGATGATCCGCGAGGATGGAAAGGTTTTTCCATCCTCCCAGGATGCCCGCGATGTACGTACCCTTTTGGTACGGGAAGGCAAAGCCGAATTGATCACCGATGCGCGGGTATCGGCTATCGTACGAAATGACGAAGGTTTTACAATCACTTCCACCAAAGGCGTCTTTCAAGCAAGAAAGATACTGCTGGCAACCGGCGGCATGAGCTATCCCCGTACAGGCAGTGACGGCAGCGGCTATGCTTTGGCGAAGCAGCTTGGTCATACGATCGTCCCGACTCGGCCGGCGCTCAGTGCCATCAGCATCGAAGCATATCCGTATCGGGCATTGGCCGGAAATGCCGTGCGCTCGGTATTCGTTGAATTCTTTCATCAAGGAGAAGCCAAACGATACCGCTCGGATATCGGTGATGTCCTGTTCACCCACGACGGACTCAGCGGCCCGGTGATCCTCACTGCATCCAGGGAAATCCAGAAACATGATGTAATCAAGTTGACGCTCGTTCCTGCCTCGAACAGGCAAGCAGCCCATGTTGAGATGGAACAGATCCTGTTGTCCAAGCAAGCGAAACAGGTCTCTACGTTGCTCAAACAAGCGGGGCTCTTTTCCGCCCTGGTGCAGGAGCTCCTTAGCCAAGCAGGACTTGCAGATGACATCACCACCTCAGCATTGAACAAGCACCAACGCCTTGATCTGACCAACCGGATCACCAACCACAGTCTCACCGTAGCTTCGGTGAAAGGCTTTTCATCTGCAATGGTGACTCGGGGCGGAGTCGCCTTGCAGGAAGTCAATAGAAAAACCATGGAGTCCTTGATCCAACCCGGGCTTTTCGTGTGTGGAGAAATACTCGACTACGATGGCGAAAGTGGAGGATTCAATTTGCAGGCAGCCTTTTCGACTGCATATTTGGCTTGTCAATCATTATAGGCATGGGAGGAAAACAACATGCAATTTCTTTGGAGCACACTGACGGTACGCAACATGGAAGAGAGTCTGGCGTTCTACCAGGAAGTGGTAGGACTGAAACTGATGAACCGGATGAAAAATGGAGTGGATACGGAACTTGCATTCCTCGGCGACGGAGAAACACAGGTGGAGCTGCTCTATCACCCCACCAAGGAAACAGCCGATCCGATCGGCAAAGGGATCAGCCTTGGTTTTGCCACAAATAATTTGGATCAGATGCTCTCCTTCGTACAGGAACGAGGGCTCGGAGTAGAGGGACCCTTCAGCCCCAATCCCATGATCAAATTCTTCTACGTCACCGACCCCAACGGTTTGAAGATCCAATTCGTAGAACGCCATTGATGCAATACACGTATTGAAACAGTAAGAGCCGGGTCACCCCGGCTCTCCTCATTTTTCTTTCAATCAAAGGTTTAGAGAATTCTCTTGGTTGCCGCTTCAAGCAGTTCCTCAAGCTTTGCAGAGGGGTTCTTGAACTTGGCCAGGAAAATCATGGCAGCGATGACGTACGGTTTGTAGCTGGCTTCCTTGTACAGGGGAACCAGATATCGATCGAATACGGATGCTTCCACTTCTCCTTCCTTGCAGGAGAGACCGCTGATGTCGGCAGGCAGGCAGTGCATGTACAGAGCCTTTCCGTTCTTAGTCGTCTTCATCAGGTCTTCGGTGCATGTCCATTCCTTGAACTTGGCGTTGTTCGCCAGACAGGACTTCTCCAACGCCTTCAAGGCATCCTGATCACCCTGCTCGACGATCTTGGTTCTCTCTTCCATTACGGCAAACGGAGCCCAACTCTTGGGGTAGACGATATCGGCATCTTTGAATGCTTCGGCCATGGATGCAACACGCGCATAGGAGCCACCGCTTTTCTTGGCGTTTTCCTTGGCGACTTCCTCAACCTCGGCCATCACATTGTACCCTTCGGGATGCGCAAGTACGACATCCATGCCGAAACGGGTGAACAGTCCGATGATGCCCTGGGGCACGGAGAGAGGCTTGCCGTAGGATGGGCTGTAGGCCCAGGTCATGGCGACTTTCTTGCCCTTGAGATTCTCTACTCCACCGAAGTAATTGATGACATGGAGCATGTCAGCCATACTCTGGGTCGGATGGTCGATATCACACTGGAGGTTCACCAGCGTGGGTCTCTGCTCGAGGACGCCATCGTCATACCCTTCCTGGACCGCCTGAGCTACGGTCTTCATGTAGGTGTGGCCCTTTCCGATATACATGTCATCGCGGATGCCGATAACGTCGGCCATGAAGCTTACCATGTTGGCAGTCTCACGGACCGTCTCCCCATGGGCGATCTGGCTGGTTTTCTCATCAAGGTCCTGGACTTCAAGACCGAGCAGGTTGCAGGCACTGGCGAAACTGAAACGGGTACGGGTGGAGTTATCGCGGAAAACGGAGATTCCCAAACCACTGTCGAACACCTTGGTGGAAATGTTGTTCTCACGCATGGCGCGCAGAACTTCAGCTACCTGGAATACGGCAGCGATTTCATCGTCTGACTCTTTCCAAGTATGAAAGAAGTCATTGAGATACATGTTGTCTGTCTTGAGGGTCTTCAACTCCTCGATCATCTTCGAAATAGTGGCTTTGTCCTTCATGTGGTGGAACCTCCATTGGTTTTGTTCATAAAAAATCCAGACAATGGCACTATACCATGGCGGGGTGCCGTTGTCTAGATTTAATGTTGCAGTTTGTTGCAAGATTCTATGAGATCTTGCCCAACTCCTTCAGGATTTTTTCCGGGGTGAACGGCCAGGAACGCATCCAGATACCGACGGCATCATGAATGGCTGTAGCAATGGCAGGGGCTGCCCCATTGGTTGCAATTTCACTGATGGATTTCGCGCCGAACGGCCCGACTTCATCATTGACATCGATCAGGACCGCTTTGAAGTCCTCCGGCTTGTCAGCAATCATCGGTACTCCGTACTCGGCAAGTGTCGGGTTCAGGCATCGGCCCTCCTCGTCCAGAATCATCTGCTCATACAGGGTATGTCCGATGGACTTCAAGGACGCACCGTACATCTGGCACAATGCAAGTTCCGGATTGATCGGGGTTCCTGCATCCTGCAGTGCATAGTATTTCTGCACCTTGACCTGACCGGTTCTCACGTTGACAGCGACCTGGGCGAAATGGGCGCCGTACGGGATGGAGTTGTGGTTGGTGGTGAACGAGGCACGCCCCATCACCTGGCCACGGCCGGTGCCGGTCAGTGCATCATGGCTGAGCTTCGCATAGGAAAGCGTCTTGCCAGTCTTTACACTGGAGACTTCGCCAGGGGCGCGAAGCACCAAATCCTCCACAGCCTCCCCCAATTGGTATGCTGCCTCGTCCAAAAGGTTCTTCTTCAGGTCCTGCGCCGCCAGATATGAGGCATTGCCGCTGAAGTACGTACCGCTGGATGCATAGGCACCGGTATCGAAGGTACAGCTGTCGGTATCGCCGCTGGTTACCGTGACCAGCTCAAGAGGAACGCAGAACGTTTCACTGATCATCTTGGCACTGATTGTATCCAGGCCGGTACCCAAATCGGCGCCACCGCTGAAAATCTGGAACGTCCCATCGGTCAACAGCTTGGCCCAGGCATTGGAATGGTCGAGTCCGGGAAGCCCGCTTCCCTGCTGGATCATGGCAAACCCTTTCCCGATTTTCCAGTCGGCTCCCTCACCTTTCTCCTTCTTGCCCCATTTGATCATCTTTGCGCCTTCAACCAACGCTTGTTCGAGACCACAGGACCCAACCGGTACGACCGTACCCTCGCGCCCCTCTCCGAGACCCTTGAGAATCTCAAGCATATAACCGCTCTCGACCTTGTTCTTCATGGCCATGTCGTAGTAATCGATTCCCAAGGCATCGGCAAGCTCGGCCATGCAGACCATCAAACCATAGGAACCTTTTGGAGCTCCGTATCCCTGATACGCACCGGTAGGAGGGATATTTGTGTAATAGGTGATGACATCGAACTTCATGTTGTCGCATTTGAGCAACGGCAGCGTCTTTGAACATGCATTCATTGGAACTGTCAGACAATGGTTTCCATACGGGCCGGTGTTTGCCCTGACGTCCATGTAGACTGCAGTGATGGACCCATCCTTTTTCGCGCCCATCTTGACGGTCACCCGCATGGGATGCCGTGTAGAGTTGGCGATGAACTCCTCCTCACGGGTATTGCGATACAAAATGGGTTTTCCGGTCAACCACGTAGCATACCCGACCAAATCCTCGACCAGGATATCTTGCTTGGAGCCATATCCGCCGCCGACCCGTTCCTTGATGACACGGATCTTATTCTCCGGAATCTGGCAGACCCATGCGACGATGCGTCTGACATGATAGGGAACCTGCGTGGATGCGTGCACGACCAAGCGGCCGCCGTCAATCTTTGCATAACAGATGTGGGGTTCCAAGGGAGTACACTGGATCTGGCTGGTCTGGTACGTCCGCTCCACCACGGCATCGGCCTCGGCGAATCCTTTCTCCACATCACCGATATGGCCATGGGCAGCGGATGCAATGTTGTGATGGATGTCTCCATGCAGCGGGAATTGGTAAATGACTTTCCCATCCCTTGGATCGGCACTCTTGTTGTATGCCTCCAAATCGTCCGGGGCACCAGCGCGATATTCGACGAGCCCATTGTGAACCAACGGAGCGCCCTCGGCCATTGCCTCCTCAACGGTGAACACCGGCTTGAGAACCTCGTATTCCACCTTGATTGCATCACGGGCGGCGATAGCCTGTTCCATGGTCTCTGCAACAATTGCAGCCACCCGGTCACCGACATGGCGGACCTTGCGGTTGAAGAGCCTGCGGTCATGCGGACTGGGTTCAGGATTCCCCTGCCCTGCCTGCATGTAGAAGACATCGGGACAATTCTCATGGGTGATGATGGAGAGCACCCCATCCATCGCCGATGCATCGCTTGTATCGATGCTGGTGATGTATGCATGTGCATAGGGGCTGCGGAGAACCACCATGGAATAATAGCCGGGAAGCACCCGGTCCTCAACAAAGCTGGCTTCGCCGGCGACCAGTTGCGGCCCATCAATCTTTCCTTTCGCCTTGCCGACATACGTCAACTCTTCGCGGAAGGAAGGTGCGATCTCAGACTGGTAGCGTCCGCTCTGCATGCGCTCCACAGCCAGCTTGACCGCAAGATAATAGTGTTCATAGCCGGTGTCTCGGATGAAGATACCACTGAGCACTTGGTCGATCTGGGCTTTGGTGGGGTTGCTTTCACGCTCCAGCAACCAAGTAAGCAACAACGCAGCGGCGGGGGCATTGTATGCACTCTGCACGATGCCGGCGTCGATCATAGCCTGCTGAATCACGTTGAGGTTGCGACTCGTGCCCAATCCCTCTGCGGTCCGGATTTCACTGCCATCGGCCTGGGCGGCCAGCATCAGGTTGGCATACACCGGAACATCATTGAGGATGATGGTGTCTGATCCTGCGAATCCTTCACGGTCGTCACTATCACGGACGCTGATGTAGCCGAGGCGCACCAGTAAAGCACGCAATGACTCCGAGCCTTCACAGGCAACGGTATGTTTTTTCCCATTTACGGTGCAGACAATCGTGTTCATCGTGCGCCTCCTTTCAGAAATGCGGTAAAGAGAGAGGAAAGCCCTTCACTGGCGATGTAGCGCTTGTACTCTGCAGTCGCCGTGTAGTCGTCCATACCTACGACGCTGTGGTGGACGGCGAGCTGCATATCCGAGCCGGTGGTCAACTCCCCGTTCTCGATGGCGTTCTCCACAGCATTGAGACGCTGGACCCCACTTCCATGGACAGCTGCAAACACCCGGACATGATCAATGACCTGTTCGCTGTTGAGCGTCGCCCCGAAGCCGACGGTCACCGATGCACGATTCTGACTGCTGGTGGCAAACCGCAACGAGCCGACATACCTGCTGTCCTTGGAGAGACTGATTGCCAAAATCAAGGTCCCAGAGAACTGCAAGTGGTATGCATGGTACTCACGAATGGGGATATTGTCCTCACTATACGCCCCGCCCTCGGTCAAGTTGGCCGTCAACAAGCGGCAGCGGGAAGCAAGCAATGCCGGTGCCAAATAGGAATGGTCACTCATCAAGGCAAGATTGCCCCCGATGGTGGCCATGTTCCTCCGAGTGAAGGATCCACAGAACAAGGCTGCATCCTTCAGCCACTGGGGCACCAATTCGGATTCCACCAACTGCTGAAGCGTCACCATACTCCCAATGCGGATATAGGAACCTTCGTCGGTGATGGCATTCAGCCCAAGTTTGGCCAGACTGATTGCAGTCTTGGCATCCACCGTTGAATGGAGACGATTGATTTCCGTTCCGCCGGCATAAAACACGCTCTTGGCATGTGAACGCTTAAGATTCAACGCATCCTCACTACTGGTGGCAATAAATAATTCCTGTATCATACAGCCTCCTGTCTGGCAGCACGTTCGAGCAGCCGCTTGCTGATGGCGTTCGCTTTTTGTGCAAGCTCCTGCTCATCGAAACCCACCAGCTGTCCGTGATCGACTACCACTTTCCCATTGATGATCGTGTAGTCCGTATTGTGATTGGTACCGCAGAAAAGCAGACTCGCCACCGGATCACTCTGACTTCCCGCATACGGGATGGTCGAGACATCATAGATGGCAAGATCGGCGGTCCAACCTTTCTCCAGTCTACCAACTTCAGTGAAATTGAGCAATTTGGCCCCATTCTCGGTCGCCATGGTGAACGCCTCGTTCGCAGTCAATCCATCGGCTCCGTATCGGACCCGTTGCAGCAACATTGCCTGTCTGACCTCGGCAAGCATATCCGAACTATCATTGCTTGCACTCCCATCAACGGCAATGGCCACGTTGATGTTCTGCTTGAGCATCTCGTTGACGCGGCAGATGCCACTGCCCAGACGCATGTTCGAGGAAGGACAATGGGCGATATGCGTCTTGGTCTCACTGAGGACCTTCAGTTCCTCATCATTGAAGTGAATGCCATGGGCATACCAGACATCCTCACCGATGAGATTGCACTCCTGCATCAAAGCCAAGGGACGCATGCCGTACATGGATTGGCAGAAATCGGCTTCATCATAGGTTTCGCACAAATGGGTGTGCAAACGCACGCCGTATTTGCGTGCTAAATCTGCGGTATCCTTCATCAAGGGTTTCGTGACACTGAACGGGGAACAGGGAGCAAGCGCAATCTTGTGCATTGCATCCCCACTTGGATCATGATATGTCTTGATGCAGCGCTCGCTGTCGCTGAGAATCTCGTCCTCGGTCTGGACGACACTGTCCGGAGGAAGCCCCCCGTCTTTTTTGCTCAGACTCATCGATCCCCTGGTCGGGCTGAAACGCATGCCCAAGGTATCGGCGGCTTCGAATTGGATTCCCATCAAATCCCCCCCGAATGAACGGGGATAGAGGTAATGATGGTCGGTGGTCAGCGTGCAGCCGGTCTTCATCAGTTCAGCCATTGCAAGCAGTGAGGAATAATATACCGCTTCCTCATCAACGTACTTCCAAACGTCGTAGAGGAAGGTAAGCCAATCGAACAACTTGGCGTTCTGTACCGCAGGATGGTTGCGTGTCAGCGTCTGGTAGAAATGATGGTGTGTATTGACCAGACCGGGAATGACTACGTGTTTCGAGCAGTCGATGGTCCGAACCTTACCCGGGGCAACCAGGCCCCCATTCGGGGCGATTGCCTCAACCTTGTTCCCGACGATAAGCAGATCGGCTCCATGATACTGGGGTCCATCAAAACTTGGTTGCAGACAAAATATGTTTTTCAAGAGAAGCGAGGAACTCATGCCTATGAATCTCCTTTTCTACAAGGATCGGCGATCCTGACCTACATGGGGGAAAGAAAGCAAAGGCCGATCCTGTATTTCCTCGGCACGGCATGCGGGCTGTTCCGCAAGGAAGGAGTGGAAAGCAAGGGGTGCATATCCGCTACCTTGGTGTATCCTGCAACCAACAGGCAGAGCCCCTTCTGAACCTGTTGGGTCTGAATGACATTCCATTATCTAGAACATACTATAACGGAAACGTCTGAGCTTCAAACAGCCACAAGGCATATTACCCTGTGGCTGTAGTATACCATGGAAAGGCTACCTGTTATACAAGGGGGGCCTTACTTCTTCTCCAACGAATAGGGAAGCATGGCATAGAAGGCCGCGCAAATCTCCAGGTCATCGACCCGATTGATCTCGTTCGGAGCATGTGCCTGGGATTCATCGCCGGGACCAAATCCGATGGCCGGAATCTTGTGACGTCCGGTTGTTGCCACCAAATTGGTCGAGAAGGTCCATTTGTCAACCACGGGCTGCTTGGCGAAGAGCGCCTGGTGGGCATCGACACCTGCCAATACCAGAGGATGATCGGCATCAATCTTCCAAGTGGGGAAATAGAGTTCCTGGCTGTACGGCTTTTTGGTCCAACCGGTCTTCTCATAGTTGGGCATTTCCACGATGAAGGACTGAGGATCGTCACCAGTTGCCTTGGCGATGTACTCACGGACCTGACCGATTGCAAGATCGGCATCCTCACCCCAGGTGAGACGGCGATCGAGGTACAACATGGCATAGTCGGCGACTGCACACTGTGAAGGACCCTTGACGTCCATCTGACTGACGGTAATCGTTCCCTTGCCCAGGAATTTCTCGGCATCGGGCTGGAGATCCTTGTTCAGCTGTTCGATGGCCAACGCAGCCTTCGCAGCCTTGTACGCTGCACTGACACCACGTTCAGGAGCACTTCCGTGGCAACTGATACCCTTGAGAATGACCCTGATTTCCATACGACCGCGATGTCCGCGATACAGACGGCAGCTGGTGGGTTCGGTGGAAACAACCAAATCCGGCTTGAAGTTCTCTTCTTCGATCAGGTACTTCCAGCACATGCCGTCACAGTCCTCTTCCATAACCGTGAAGGTGAAATAGACCGTGTACTCACCGCCATACCCCAATTCCTTGAGAATGCGTCCTGCAGTGATCATGGAAGCGGCACCACCCTTCTGGTCGCTGGATCCACGTCCCCACACCTTTCCATCCTTGACCTCTCCACTGAAAGGATCAAAATTCCAGTTGTTGAGATTCCCAACCTCGACGGTATCGATATGTGCATCAAACGCGATTTTCTTCGGGCCATTGCCAACGCGGCCGATCACCGATCCAAGTCCGTCGATATACACTTCATCAAAGCCAGCCTCTTGGCAGAGGGTGACGATGAGGCGGCAGACGTCCTCTTCCTGGGAGCTGTAGCTTTTGGTCTGTACCATCTTCGAGAGATTGAGTGCCGTGTAATCACGATACTCGGCGGCCTTCGCCCTGATTTGTTCCTGAATAGTCATGTTCCATTTCCCCTTTGACCATTGGTCATATCATCGTCCTCGCCCGCTTAGGGAGCGATTGTATCCACTTTTTTCCATACCCGTTCGGCAACCTTGGCAGCCTCACGGTAGATTCCTTCCACATCAATGCCCGGGAATTGATGGTTTTCCATCACCAATTTCCCGTTTACGATAACGCTTTCCACACAATTGCTGCTCATGCCCCATACGAAGTGGCTTGCAGCATTCTGTGCAACCAACGGGGTGGGAGCATGGTAATCGCAGATGGTCAGGTCAGCCTGATACCCGGCTTCGACTTTCCCGAATTTTCCGTCGAAGTACTTTTCCACCAACTGGTTGCCACGGTTCAGTGCTGCAACATAGTCGCTCGGCCACCAAGAACCACCCTGGTCCTTGTGCTTGAAGAAAGCCAGCTTCAACTCCTCGAACATATTTCCACCGCAGCCATCCGTACCAATGACCAGATTCTTCACCTTCTGGATGTTCCGGCAATAGCCGACATTGTTGTTCATGTTGCTCCGTCCGTTATGGGCGAAGAAGGAGTCGTGGGCATTGATTTTCTCAATTTCCGCCTCATTGAGCCACAGACCGTGTACCAGCAATGAGTTGTCGGTAAGAAGACCAAACTTCTCCAGACGATCGATGATGTCCATGTTGTACTTGTGATGACTGAAGACCACATCATACTTGTCTTCGGCGACATGCAGGTGCATTCCCGCTCCGGATTCCCGCATCGCCTCCGCCATCATGCCCAATCCTTCGTCGGGAATGGTGAAAGGAGCATGCCCTCCGATCATTCCCCGTACCAAAGGACGGTTCTTGCTGGCCATCGCGAAGCGGAGGTTTTCCTCCACCCCGGCTTCCACTTCCTGCATACCGCCGTTGCGATCGGTGACCTCGTAACAGGTCGTACCACGGACCCCGATTTCCTCCATACCCTTTGCGATGGTGTCGAGGCTTCCTGCAATGTAGGAGGGACTTGCATGATGGTCGATGCAGGTGGTCGTCCCACTGGCAATGGCATCGAGGGAACAGATGAGGGAACTGTAATAACACGCTTCTTCATCCAACCCACGGTCGAGACGCCACCACCATTCTTTGAGCACTTGGATGAAATCGGTCTGAGCTCCGGCGGAAATGAGCATTCCCCGGGAAAGCCCGCTATAATAATGGTGGTGTGCGCATACATTGCCGGGAATAACGGTTTTCCCGCTCCCATCGATGACCTTGTCTGCCACCACCTTCAGTGCGGCATCCTTTCCCACCGCCTTGATGACATCATCGACAATGACGATATCAACATGCTCTGAGACAGTGAACGGACTTTGGGTCTGCATGACCCTGGTATTCTTGATAACCGTAGTTGACACGTCTTCCTCCTCTACTCTTCCACATACCCAAGCAGGTAGTTGTAGGAAGTAAAGATTTCCTCGACCAAGGCGGCAACCTCATCGGTGATGCCTTCCTCCTCGCCGGTGAGAATCCCGTCGCTGTCCAGAGAACAGCTGTAGATCTTATCTTCCAGACGGATGAGTACATCCTCCCCTTCAGCGAAAAATCCACTGTTCTCTGAATGCTCAAAATCTTCCTTCCGGCTGAACAAGGTGAACTTCTTGCGGTACGGGCCTCCATCATACGGACAGAACGTCTCGCAGTTCCCACATTCGTTGCAGTAGGCATCGAGGTGCAGAATCTGGAACGGATCGGAAAAGACTCCGGTATTCCGTACATCAATGGCTACATTCGCACGGTTGGGACAAACATCCACACATTTGTTGCACAGATATGAACATTCCAGACAGCGCTTGGCTTCGGTCGCTGCAAATGCAGCGTCCCCAAACGCCTTGGAAACCAGCATGGAACTCTTCTTCTGGGAAACTTCGGCAAAGAATTCGTTCTCATCGTTCTCCAACTGAACCCGTTCTTCGTCGGTCATTTCCTCATCATCGTCGTCCTCTTCGTCCTCGTCATCAGAGTCGCAGCCATCCTCACAACTGCAACTGTGGTCATGATCGTGATCATGTCCACAATCACAATGGTCTTCTGCATCCTCTGGTCCGAGAACGGCATCGATGGCAGCCTCAACAGCACTGCGTGCACTTGCTATGCAGCGTACCACGGTGGACGGCCCGCTTTGGGCATCCCCTATGATGTACACCCCTTCGACTTCCGATTCCTTGGTTTCTGCATCGGTCTTCGCCCAGCCTTTCTCGTTCACCGGAACGCCGAACCAGGTGAGTTTCTCACTGTCGGCGTGCTCCCCGATGGCGGTAATCATGGTATCGGCTTCGATCGTGAAGGTTTGGTCGGTGGAGACGGGACGGCGACGGCCGCTGTTGTCCTTATCTCCCAAAGCCATTTTGCGCACGGTCAGTACATTGCCGTCAAACCGTTCGGGGTTGGCAAGGAAAATGAACTGGACCTTCTCATCCATGGCCTGCCCGTATTCCTCACGGTCCGCCGGCATTTCCTCTTCGGTGCGACGGTAGAGTACCGTGACCTTCTCGACACCGCTGATGCGTAGTGCAGCCCGTGCACTGTCCATGGCGGTATTGCCTCCGCCTACGACCACCACCTGCTTGCCCAACGACAAGGAGGCGGGGTTCTTTCTGAATGCCGAAAGGAAGGAGAGGGACTGACGGACGCGGCTGCGGTCTCCCTGCAGGGGAATGTCGTTGTCCACTTCACTGCCGATTGCATAGAAGATATAGGAATACCCGGCATCCTTCAGTGCCTTGACCGTCATTTTATCGGCATCGACTCCGAAGTTGAACTGTACGCCGTGGGCCTGGATGAACGCCACGTCACTTTCGATGGCTTCGACGGGAAGTCGGAAACCAGGAATGACATGCCGTACCACACCGCCTGCACTTTCCTCACGTTCGAAGACCTGGGTATCGAACCCGGCGCGTGCAAGGAAATAGGCAGCAGACAGACCGGCAGGACCGGCTCCGACGACTGCAGCTTTCACCTCGGTCTTCTCTGTGGGACCTTCCCAGATCTGCTTGTATTCCTCAAAACCGTTCTCTACGGCGATCCGTTTCATGTCACGGATCCTCACTGCTCCCTCGTAATCCATCCGGGTGCAGTGCAACTGGCATTGGTGATCACAAATGTGGGCGGTGATTGCTGGGAGCGCGTTCTTGTCGTAGATCAAAGCCAGCGCTTCACCATACCGACCCTGTCCGACCAGCTGTACATACTCAGGCACATCCTGATGAATCGGGCAAGCTACTTGGCACGGTGCAACATAACAGTCGAAAAGCGGAAGCTTTTCACCGATCTTGATCGTATCCGTTCCTCTGAAATCCTTTTCGGTGACTTGGAACTTACCACAACGAGCATCCTCGGACAGCTGTTCCAACTTCTTCAGGTCGATGCCATCCATGGACCAAGCCTTGCTTTTGCCCAGAATCTCGGCCATTTGCTTCATACGGGTGTACCCACCGGGCTTGAGCATATCGGTGGCCAGCGTGATCGGCCGGATTCCGCTCTCAAACAAAGCCTGGATGGTGAACGCATTTGCTCCACCACTATAGGAGATGGGAAGTTTTCCTGCAAATTCCTGACTGAGCAGCGTAGCAACGGTCGTGGAAATGGGCAGCAAAGAGCGGCCGGACATATACATTTCCCCGCCAGGCAACACTTCCTGGTCATTCACTGAACCCAGGGTGTTGGTAAGCTTCACGCCGAAACCTCTTCCCTCTTTCTTGGCGAGATCGACCAGTCGATGCAACATTGCCTTTGCATCGGCATATTGCAGGTCGTGTTCGAAGTTTTCACGGGTAAGGGTGATGTAGTCGAATCCCAGGTCATCAAGAATCTTGCGTACCCGGTCATAACCAAGGAGGGTGGGATTCAATTTGACGAACGTATCGACCTTCTTTTCGGTCAGCATGTACGTGCAGATCGCCTCAATTTCCTTCGGTGGGCATCCATGCATGGTGCTCAGCGTGGTCGAGGGGCTGATGTTCGGGCTTATTTTGGTGCTCAGACCCTTGAGTTTCTTCTCCAAACCCTCCCAGGGAGTACCGTCGAACAGCCCCTCATCGAGCATCGCTTCCAATTCAGCGAGATACCCGTTGAAGCGTTCGTCGCTTCGTGCATCAATCATGGAGTTGATGAATTTCTGCATCTTCTCGGTCTTGATGCCTTCCAGGTTGTACCCCACCGACATATTGAAGATGAAGGAGGGTTTCTCGAATTTCCCCTTGTGCATCGCCGCTTCGACCAAATGCAGGATGATCCAAGCCTTGGCGTATTCATCCCAAGCCTTGGGCAGGGTGAATTCAGTTGACCATTCGACATTGTAGCCTTCATCCCGTGCATCAATACACGGCTTCTCAATTTCCAGGGTATCCATCACCTGCACGGTCTTCAGTTCGATGAACCGACCACCGACCAAGTAGCTTGCAATGATGTTCTGGGCCAATTGGGTATGAGGACCTGCTGCAGGTCCGCACGGGGTGCTGCAACTCTGGCCGAAAACCTTCAGACTCTGTTTGCCTGTATCATGATAGAATTGCTCCTCGGCAATGCCGAAAATTGAATGATGATTTCGGTATTCACCGACCATACGATTGATAAGTTCCGAGAAGGGAACTGGGCGCATGATGTCTCCCATACTCACTCCTTCATAAGGTGTCGGTCGGGAATGCGAACCCGACCCTTATCCATTCTAATGCAGATTGAAGAGAAGTCAATCATTATTGCAACATTTCGCAACAACTTTTCCGATAGAAAATCAGATGACGCCCTCTTTATAGGCAAGATGCGGAGCATCAAACCCAAAGGAAACAAGAATCACGTTTCCATTTTTCAATAAAACGCACTTTTCGATAAAATTATAATTCCATACTGCCACTTAACGCAAATTAAAAACCTAAAATTAAACTTTCGCTAATTATGGCTTTACATTTTGTTTCTTTCTTGTATACTTGTCTCATCTGAAACGTAATGGAAGTCTCACCACGGAGGATAAGACATGTTGATCAATTTGAATGTCAATGAGGAAGTACGGGCAAAGAACATCCAGCGCTGTAGGGAAAAGGGTATCCTGCTTCCTACATTCAAGCAGATGATGGACCCTTCCACCGTACCAGCTGATATTAAGGAGAAACTCTCCCATGTAGGACTTTGGGATGTCGATCCTCTGAACCTGTTCAGGATCACCTGGAAGAACGAGCCCACCAAGCAGGGCGGGACGTTCGGCGGCGTGAACTACATTGAGGTCCCCCATGAACTGACCGGCGTAAAGGCCAGAATCCTTGCCTTGGTCGGCAAATGGTTTCCCACCGGCGCCCACAAGGTCGGCGCAACCTACGGATGTCTCGCCCCGGCTCTGGTCAGCGGGAATTTCGATTCGGTAACCCAGCAGGCAGTTTGGCCTTCCACCGGCAACTATTGCCGCGGCGGTGCCTACAACAGTGCGTTGCTCGGATGCCAGTCCATCGCCATTCTCCCCGAAGAGATGAGCCAGGAACGGTTTGCATGGCTGAAAACTGTCGCAGGTGAAGTCATCGCGACCCCGGGTTGTGAATCGAACGTCAAGGAAATCTTCGACAAATGCCATGAGCTGGATGCCCAGCGCGGCAATCATATCGTCATCTTCAACCAGTTCGACCAATTCGGAAACTACCTGTGGCATTATAAGGTAACCGGTTCTGCCATGCTGGAGATTCTCAAGGAGGAAGGCGTTGCTGCTGAAAATGTACGCGGCTACGTTTCCGCCACCGGTTCGGGCGGTACGCTCGCCGCCGGCGATCATCTCAAGGATGTGTACCCCAACCTCAAGATCGGCGCTGCAGAGGCCTTGCAATGCCCGACGCTGCTTCGCAATGGGTTCGGCGGCCACCGCATTGAGGGAATCGGCGACAAGCATGTTCCTTGGGTTCACAATGTCAAGAACACCGATATGGTGCTTGCCATCGACGACCAGGACTGCATGGATATCTACCGCCTCTTCAATGAACCGGCTGGTGTTGAATACCTGAGAAAGATCGGAGTCAGCGAAGCAGACCTGAAGAACCTCCCGCTCTACGGGATCAGCGGCATCGGAAACGTACTGGGCGCCATCAAGATGGCGAAATACTACGAAATGACCGAAGACGACGTGGTATTCACCGTATTGACCGATAGTTCGGAGATGTACACGTCCCGCTTGAAGGAGCAGAATGAGATCCAGGGTCCGTTTGATGAGTATGCAGCCGTCCGCGCACTTGCAGGCTGCTTCCACCACCAGACAATCGACGGAGCACTCGAGCTGACCTATTACGAACGGCTGAGAGTGCATAACCTGAAGTATTACACCTGGGTCGAGCAACAGGGTAAGACCTATGAGGAAATCAATGCCCAGTGGTATGACAAGGACTATTGGAAACAGATTCCTGCATATGCAGACCAGATTGATGCGTTGATCGAAGCGTTCAACAAGGAAGTTCTTGCCAAATAAGGGCAGGATACCCGTCAGATGCCGGACTTCGGTCCGGCATTTTCTTCGTAGGAGGAAGTATGCGATTTGTCTATGAATGTTGTGACTGCGGTGCGGTGTATGAGACCGATGAAGTGTTCTATCAGTGCCCATCCTGTGCCAAGGATCAGGATGGAAACACCTTCCCGAAAGGGAATGTGATCGTAAAACTCAATTCCGATGATCTGAAACAGCTGGTAAAAAAAGAGCATGTCAGCATGTATGACTTCTTCCCCTACCCTGTTGTTGATGCCGATGTCTATCCGGTGGGGGGAACCCCGGTTGCAAGACCCAAGCGGCTTGCAAAACGATATGGCCTCAAGAACTTGATTTGCAAACTTGACAGTGCACTGCCCTCCGGATCCTTCAAGGACCGTGCCAGCCAGTTGATTGCCGCACAGGCATTCGCTCATGGACAGAACAAGATAGCCTTGGCTTCCACGGGGAACGCGGGGGCGGCTATGAGCTGTGCAGGGGCTGCCTATGGCTTGGATATCATCCTGTTTGTCCCCGAGACCGCCCCGATCAACAAGTTGATGCAGAGTGTTCTCTATGGGGCAACGGTGGTTCCGGTGAAAGGCACCTACGATGATGCGTTCGCCCTTTCCATCGCCTATACCAAGGAATTCGGCGGTATCAATCGCAACACTGCCTACAACCCCATGACGATCGAGGGCAAGAAAAGTGTCTCGATCGAGTTGTTCGAACAACTGGGCCGAAGCGTTCCCGATGTAGTCTATGTACCCGTCGGTGATGGTTGCATCTACGCCGGAGTATACAAAGGTTTTTACGATCTGAAGGAAGCGGGTCTGATCGAGAAGGTACCCCACCTCGTCTGTGCACAAAGCAAGCAAAGCAATGCCATAAGCCACGCCTGGAGGACCGGTGATTTCTCGAATCTCAACAAGGCGACCACCCGTGCCGATTCCATCAGCGTCGAAAGTCCGGCAAACGGACGCATGGCGGTCCGCTACATCAAAGAGAGCGAAGGCTGGGCCACAGAAGTGGAGGATGAGGAAATCCTTTCAGCACAGCTGGAGCTGGCCAAGGACGCAGGCATTTTCGTGGAGCCCGCCGCTGCATGCGCTTGGGCTGCCTGCAGGGCGGACAGCGCAATGTTGGCCGAACGATTTGGGAAGGATGTGCGGGTGTGCACCCTGCTGACCGGCACCGGCTTCAAGGATATGGCTGTGTTCCAAGGAAGAGTGAGTATTCCCCAAGCAATCGAAAACAGCGTGGAAGCAGTTAAAAAGCGCTTCAGTTGAACAGAAAGAAACCAAAAGCCATGCCAATCAACATGGCTTTTGGCATTCTCCTTTGACAAAAGCGCATAGTTACAGTACCTTTTGTTCTGTAATGAGGAGATTTGCATGCAGAACTTTCTAATCGGTCTTGGTATCGGAGTAGTACTGGCCATAGTCCTCGTGGTTGTCATGTCCCTCAAGCGGCATAAGGAAATCCTGGTTGCAACCAAGGAGACCGAACGACTGAAGCGGATGTTGACCGACCGAATGGATTTGGAAAGCGAAGGCCTCTCCAAACTGAAGGAACAAAACGAAGAATTGCGAAAGCAAAATGAAAACCTTCGGATCAGTCTGAACACCTACTCTCAGAAACCGGGAAGAAAGGAAGTGGCACGACTGCATGTGTATCAGTTGGCGGTTGACAGACTGACCATCAACAGCCCTGGATTCGGAGCTGCCTGGCAGGCTGCCCTCAAGGAAAGCGAGGATGAATTCCAGAGAACCTATGTCGGTGTACAGCCGTTCATCAAGCGCTTGATACCCATCAAGACGGATGCTGCCGTACTCCCTCAGACTGTGGAGACCCAGGAAAAATAAAACGAACAGCCGAAATGGTGGAATTGGTAGACACAAGGGACTTAAAATCCCTTGCTCGTAAGGGCGTACGGGTTCAAGCCCCGTTTTCGGCAAAGTTTTTTTGAGTATAGTATTTAAATATAAATAATTAGCAATGTACACCAATGTACATCTGTACTTTTATGTACATTTTTATGTTTACAAATGTTAAGTTTTTGCACATAATCCAGACATGGAACCTAAAAAAGAAATGTATAGAATCACCCAAAGACAAGGGCGTTGTATTCAGGTCATGTTTGCCGGAACTGACAAGTGGGTCTCTTCTGGTTGTCATATCAAAGAGGATGCAATCAAATGGGCGGAAGCTCGACTGAGGAATAATGGGGACTACCTGCAAAAGGCGGATCATTCCGATTTTAAATTAATCCATAGGAAAGGTCGTAACATCCAAGTCCAATTCAAAGGCTCTAATTCTTGGTTTTCTACTGGCTATTCCGATGAGTTAAATGCAACCCTATGGGCACGGTGCCAAGCAAGGGAAAGGAAAAGCAAAGACATCACTCTAGGGGAGTTCTCTGAAGGCTTTTACACCAGAACAGACGATAGGTCTTACAGAGCTAGGAACGAAAGAAAAAATCGTCGTTATAACGAATACTATTACTACACGATGGATGGAAGACTTCGGAATTATATCTTACCAACTTTCGGCAACATCTATTTAAGAAATATTACTCATATAATGATTGATGAGTGGTTTGTTTCTATGAAAAGAGCTGCAAGCGGAAAGAAGATGGCGTCCAATTCTAAAAATAAAGTTCTTATATGTTTGTCATACATTATGAAAGAGGCGGTCAACGTAGGACTCATTGAAGCGAATCCATGTGATAAAGTTGACAAAATTTCTGAGGAATCAAATCCAAGACAACCTTTCACTGAGGAAGAAATGGCAATTATGTTTCCAGAATTCGATAACACAGCCATCTGGGTCTGGGGAGGACTCATGTGGGCAAGCTATTTCCTAATTATGAAAAGCACAGGTTTTCGGCCCGGAGAAATTGCTGGATTGACAAGAGACAACTACTACCCTGAACTCAAAGGGCTTTACACTTCCCAATCAGTTAACAGTTTTACAAAAAATGTGGTCAAGCGGATAAAAACGACTGACAAAGGGCTGAAAGCAAAAATTGGGCTGCTATCTGACCAATGTTGTCGAATCCTGGATAAGTACATAGCAACAATACCCGAAGATCAAGAATATTTATTTATGGTAAACGGAGGATTTGTTTCAGTATTTACATCAAATAAGCACTTCAATTCTTTTGCAACGAAAGCAGGCATCGAACTCCAAGGGAGAACTCAATATTGCTTGAGGCACACATTCCAAACTATGCTCGCAGGTGAAATCGAGGATAAAATGATCGAGGAGTTGATGGGGCACACTAAATACAGACATGATTATGACCATCGTAAGGGTAAAAAGCGGCTTGAACAACTCCAAGGCATCAGAGACAAGTTGAGCAACATCATCTAATCCCAAACAAATGGTCGTTCGAATTTTTCCCAATGCTCCTTCAGATAGTGCGTCAGGTACAACAGGTCGGAGCATGGAGGAAGTTTATACCGAAGCTTCATCCGTATTTCTTTATCCATGAATGGTTCGACATCAATCATAAAAAAATCCTTGGACATCAACATTGTGTAAGCACGAACGAAATAATCAGAACAACCACCTTTCACAGATAATATCAAATCGAAAAAGGCATAAATCGGTAACCCCTCCTGTGCATCGTAGAAAGCTTTTTCTATGTGTATTTCTTCAGCATGTTCATCTTCGTAATAAGAGAATACCTTATAGCACTCTTCCAAGGTGAAAATTCGATATTCATCATCATCTATCAAAACAATTCGATCCAGTCCATCCTGGCTTTCAAGCTTTCTCGCTTGAGAATCCGCCTCCATCCACTTACGAGAAGTGCGTGTATTGAATAATGGCCGGCTGCAAGAATCGTATTTCTCCAAGACGCTCCCCCAAAATTTAATTTCCCTATACTATAATATGGTATCAGAGTTAAGTTCCATACAAATACTATGAATGTAGTCTTACATAAAATATAACTATGTAGGGATTGGGGAGTATGAAGTTCCAAAAGGCAGAGAAAGGTTGCCATGACATCATCATGGCATACTACAGACTTTACTTTCCTAATCTAAAGGGATGTATTGCCTCATCTCTCTCAGTTCCTCAACCGTTTCTTCCTCGTTGGAGTACCAATCAAGGGTCGTGTATCCGTCTTTGAGCGTACACCCATCACTGATTCGATCAAGTATGATTTTCTTGTTCACGCCGTACGCAACGGCGGCATCCGCAATCGATTCGAA